>NZ_JARFPL010000046.1:0-15038 GCF_029167205.1 Candidatus Methanocrinis alkalitolerans | reverse complement strand
TATATTCTTATTCTTTATGAAGCTGGCCTTATTTGATCTCTATACAGAGTCGATTGATATCTATTCTCAAAAAATCGATAGCAGGAAAATTAATGAGCGTTCAAACCGTTAATGCGAAATGCCGGGTATCACTATAGTGTCCCCTTCTCGACATGATCCGTTATTAGCTTTACTGCAATATTATATCTCTCCTTGTGTTTACAATGAAAAATGTTTCGGTCACATCCAGATTATCCTCAGCAGTTCTGATACTGATATGGGAAATGAATGCACTTAGGCGCGTTAAGATCATCGAACTGGACTCTGGCTCGATGCTGACTTCTTTTAACGGCTTTCGGGTCCATAAGCAAAAGGTTGCCCCATGGCGGCGCTGCAAATACTCGCGGCGAGATCGTATGGCGCATTACCAAAGAAGAGCTCGAAGAGATGAGGGTAAGAGTGATGAGCATCTTCGAGGAAGATTCGGAAGCATGAGCCTCCGATAGAGATCCTCTACAGCTCCAGGGGCGAAGGCAGCATCGCTTCGCTCCTGAGCTTTCGGGCTCTCCCCCCAGCGGGACCTGCGTGGGCGCCTACCCCCATTAGGTCGAAGGTCGCCATCCAGCTCTCCCTCGATACAGCGGAGAAGGTAGAGCCGATAGGTCCCCTCGCCCCCGGGATCGCCATATTTCAGGTTCAATCCAGATTCAGGGGTTCTCTTTGAGCTTCAGCTGGACCTCAAGCTCCCTTCTTGCTGGATCATGCTTATACTGAACCTCGATCTTGATCGGCTCGGCGAGATTCACTCCCAGGGTCCAGTCCCCCGATGACGCCTCTACCCTTCCCCGAGCCTCGATCTCGTCGGCGAGGCCTCGAAAGGCGGCCGCCGCCTCGGAGGCGGTCATGTAAAACTCCTGCTCAAACTTCTCCCCACCTGTGGGGCTTCCCTTCGATTTGCCGAGCCTTCCGTTCATCTTGACCATTCATTTCACCGAAGCCCGTTTGCACTTAATTGCTAAATATACTTTCGGTATCGAGAGCTTGTATAAAGAGAGATAAAAAAGCGCGCGATCCTGATCTTCTGCGGCCGGGGGGGAGGAGGGGTATGTAGCCGTGGTGCCGGGGCGTCTGCCCAAGGGCGATCTTGCCGCCAACACCCCCATCACTCGACGCCCTTCGCGGTGATCAACAGCTCCGCCGTCGCCCCCTCGGCCATGGACCTGTGCTTCATCAGCCGGGCGGTCCTCTTCCCCTCCCCCTTCTTCTCCAGGAATATCGAGGTCTTGGTGGCGTGGTCCATCGCCATCCCCCCCAGGGGGCGGAGGTTTCCAGTCTCGATCTCCATGTAGACCTGGTTTGTGACCACCACCGGGATCCTGTGCCTCCTCGCCATCTCCTGGAGGTCGCCGAGCTGGGCCGCCAGCGCCCTCCGAACGGGCCTGTTGTCCTCCCCTTCGAAGGCGGCCCGGTACAGGGAGGTCGCCGAGTCGAGGACGACGAGGCCGAACTCCTTACCCATGATCCTGGTGGCGTCTTTGATGGAGGCGTGCTGCTGTTCCAGGTTCAGCGGCTCGAAGACGACGATCTTCGCCCCCACCTCCTTGGCCCCCTCCCCTGCGATCTGCTTGAACCTCTCGACGGAGAACCCCTCGGTATCGATGAAGATCACCTTATAGCCCCGGCCCACCGCCCCCACCGCCAGCTGGAGGATTATGTTCGTCTTGCCGGTCCCCGCCTCGCCGTAGATCTGGGTTATGACCCCCGGCTCAAACCCCCCACCCAGGAGCCGGTCCAGCCCATCACACCCCGAAGAGAGCCTCTCCTGCATCGTCCACCGTCGACTTCCAACAGCCCGTCAGAACTTTTCAGTCATCAATGGCTTGCTCCATCAGCTCATCGAGCCGGTCCATCGCCTCGATCTCCCTGGGGCCTCCGCACCGCCCCACGATCCGCCTTATCCTGAAGATCTCCTCGAGGTAGAGGTCGCTTCTCAGGGCGACGTAGCGGGTGGCGGCGACGGCCGCCTCCACCACCAGGTTAATCCCCCTGTTCACCGCCCGAAACTCCCTGCTCAATACCTCCCCCTTGACGAACTCCGCCTCCGGGAGGGCGATGTCCAGATCCTTGGGCTCACATTTAAAGAGCGCCCAGGCCTCGGCGTCCCTGAGGGTCAGCTCGCCGTCCCTATCGACGAACCTATCTTCGGGGATGTCGTTTAAAGCCGTCTCGACGAAGAGCATCGAATCGTGGGATACGTTGGCGACGAACTTTCCTTTGGCCAATATGTTGTCCCGGGTATGAGATCCGGCGAAGAGCCGGACCGAGAGGCGGTCGCCCTCCTTTATCAGCCCCATGGGCGCGGCGTTGGGGGCGCCCATCTCATCCTCCGTGGTGGCTATTATCTCGTTGATCCCATCAAATATCCCCAGCTCTTCGATCTCTCCAAGATCATAAATCATCCTTCTTCACTCCTGAGAATGGAGCCCTCCATCAGGGCTATGAAGAGGGCCGCGCCGATGATGTCCGCCGTCGACCCGGGGTTTACGTCCTCTTCTATGAACTCATCGTCCAGATCCCCGGCTAGGCGGAGGGTCTCGGAGACCTCGCGCCCCAGGATCGCCCTCGCCCTACAAGACGCCTCCTCCGCCTTGGCAGGGCCGAACTTCGAGGCGACGAGGCCGTCGGGGACCTGTGCCAGCGCTTCGAGGTAGGCGATGACCACCCCGTCGTTGATCCCCAGATCTCTGACCCTCTCTTTCAGGATCCCGGAGAGGGCGAAGCTCCTCTCAAAGCCCGTCGACCACTCCCTCGCCACGAGGTCATGGCCGGAGGAGAGGTGCATCAGGTCCAGGAGGGTCCTCTTCTCCGATAGCAATCGGTCCGATGAGGTGGGGTCCTCCAGGCTCATGTCCTCCACCTCCGCCACCCTCGCTCCGGCGATCCTGAAGGCGGCGTAGAACTCCACGGCATCCTCCGCCGTCGTCTCCTCCAGAACCTGGGCTACCTCTTCATGGAGATCTCCGCCCCTTCCTGCGGCCTTCGCCAGGGGGACGAGGAGGGCGATCGTCCCGAAGTGGGTGTTCTGGGATAGCCCCCAGCCCCTCCAGGCCGAGACCGCCCTCCTTATCAACGTGCCCGCCGGCTCTACTCCCAGGGCGGCGTCCCTGAATACGGGGTAGGCTGAGACGGCGCTGATCAGGAAGTGGTGGAACTTGATCTCCTCGAAGTCGTGGGACCGGTCGACGTTCCCCGGCTTCGGCGTGGAGGAGAGCTCGATGAGCATCGATAGCTGTGCCCCTTGCGCTATGCGGTCAGGATCCGTCTTCATCTCTTCAAAAGATCCTCGGAGAGCTTCTTCTTCAGCCTCATGTACTCGTCGGGGGAGATCCCGTGCCTCTCCAGGACCGCATCCCTCATGAAACAGGGCTTTGTTATCTTACAGCACCAGGTGAGGCTTCCAAAGCATGTCCCCTCCCCCGGCTCCAGGGGCGTCCCCCTCGTCAATGCGAGCTTCATATCGACGAACTCCTGGGGGGTTACATCGATCTTCTTGAGGGCTCCCAGGAGGGGGCAATTCTTGACGGGAGGACAGCAGAAGGCGACGGCCCGCAGGTCCCCCCCGGAGCAGATGTGCTTTGGGGCGTTGTACCAGCCGACGATCTTCTGGTATCTCTTCAGGGCGTCGGCGAGCCAATTGACGAACTCGGGGTCTGCCTTATCCGATAGGGATATCATATCTGCCCCCATGGAGAGGATCTCCTTGGCGGCCTTGAAGTCGCCGACTTCGATCCTCGCCATGATGGGGGGGGACCCGCCTTCAGAGATCCTCTTCACCACCTTCGCCGCCCCGGGGCCGGCACCCCGGAGGTCGAGGTGGAGGAGGTCGGCCCCCGCCTCCTTCAGCTCCCTCCCGAGGGTCCTGAGATCCCCGACGGCGTCGGGGCCCACCCTCACCGATAGGGTGGCGCCCATCCTCTTGACCGCTTCTACGGCGTCGGCGACCTCGCCGGTCCGGGGGAGGACCACCTCCATCAGCCGCCCCTCTTCCGCAGCCATCCTCCCTGCCTCTGCCAGGTCTTCGATCTCCCCTCCCGTCGTCGAGAACCCCAGGGCCGAAGGGCTCTGCCACCCTTCCATCGCCCTCTTTATCTCTGAGGGGGCCGCCTCGGAGAGGTCGAAACGCCCCAGCATTACCAGCCCTGCCGAGCCGTTGAGGCTTCCGGGGTTCCGGGAGCCATTCGGCGAGACGATCCCCAGAGGGTTGTCCAGTTTCAGGTATCCGATCTCAAGCATCAATATCGGGCCCCATCTCGACTCCCTTCGCGGGGATATCAGCTTTTCGGCCTGATGTCGCCTTCGACGGCCCGGCGTTTGAAGCCGCCATTCTAATACAATCCTGGGTTAAAAAAAGGTCCGATCATCCCTTCTTGGCCGGGACCATCGGCTTTCCGCAGCAGACGAGCTGGCCTGCGCCAGCCTCTTTGACCTCGACGACGTTTCCGCAGACGTCACACCGATAAACCTCACCTACTTTGGTCATATTCTTCTCACCTCTACCCTCAACTCGTGGCCTATAACTTTAAGTCTCTTTTGCCGGAGGGTCCGGCCTCGGTAGGGCGGGGGATCGGGTCGATAGAGGAGAAAGGGCCGAGCCGGAGCTTAATCTCCTCCAAACCCCTCAACGAAGCTTCTGATGCAGAGGGGGAGGTCCTGGTGATAGCCGCCCTCCAGGACGGCGAACCTGCGACCCGCGCTCTTCTCCTCCGCCCCCTCCCGGAGGATCCGGCCGATCTCGCGGTAGTCGGCGAGGTCGATGAGGCCGCCCCAGTCGAGAACGTAGGTGTCAAACCCCGCCGAGACGGCGAGGAGGTCGAAGTCGGACTCCGCGACGGCCCTCTCCACCTGACCGATGTAGCCCGCCGGATCGAGGGCAAGATAGTCGAATCCGGGGTCGATGGCGCCCACATTCACAACCTTCACGCCATCATCCCACCGGAATATCCCGACGGTCCCGTCGCCGTAGTGGAGGTCGATGTCGACGATCAGGACCTTACCCGTCCGCCCCTCGATCTTGCCCTCTATCCGATCTTCAATCTTCCTGACGGCGACGGCGACGTTGTTGAAGTAGCACATCCCCCAGGCGGTGGTGGCGGAGGCGTGGTGGCCCGGCGGCCTGACAAGGGCGAAGGCGGCTTTGCCCCGGAGGGCGATCTCAGCGGCGAGATTCGCCCCGCCGGCCGCCAGTAGGGCGGGAGCCAGCATCCCCTTCCTTCTTACCATCTCAATGTGCTCTCTGCTGTGGACCCTCGATACGTCTTCGAGGCTCGCAGGGAGGGGCTCCACGAAGTCGTGGCCCTGAAGCTTTCGGGCGGAGAGCCTCGCCCGGTCGGGCCCCTCCACGGGGTTTGCTGAGTACCGCTCTTCGAACTTCTCCGAATATACGATCTTCAAGATCGCACCCCGGCCAGCTTCGACGTCATCTCTCTTACCATCAATCCTTTCCCCTTCAATCCCGATCCAGCATCCTCGGGCCAGCGCCGTAGTCGAACCTGTTAGCCCTGACGAGGCAGGATAATAGCACCCTGATCCCGGCGACCCCCGCCTCAGCGTAGGCCTTCTTCCAGATCCTCGCCGATGACCGCAGGGGCGCAGTCCGGGGGTTCACCTTCCTCATGGACCAGTCGAGGAGGTCCTCCATCTCCTCTGGCGATAAATTCGGGTGGTTCCAGACGAGGTGCTTTCCGTCGAAGTGGTGGTAGTCGAGGTCGGATATCCCGTACCTTTCGGCGACCTCCTCCCAGAGCTTCGTTCTGGGCAGCGGGGTTAGGACGCAGATCTGGGTGAGGTCGAGCTTGAGGGAGGCGAGCCTCTCTACGTCCTCTCTTATCGAAGAGGCCGTATCCGTCGGAAAGCCTATCATGTAGTAGCCGACGGTCCCCAGGCCGTGGCTCTTCAGTTTTTCGACCGTCTCCAGGATCTCCCCGGCCGCCTCCCTCTTCGCGACGCCGTCGAGGACCTCCTGGTGGAAGTTCTCGATCCCGATGGCGGCGCCGGCAAAGCCCCTGACGGGGTTACGGCCTTTGCCAGCCCCGCTGGAGGGCCGCTGCCTCCTCAAATCCGCCCACTCGTCGATCTTATCTATCAGGTAGTCGGCCCGAGCCATGCAACCCCATACCATCCCGTACTCGTCGAGGAGCTGCGCGACCCGGTCGGCGTGGCTGCGGTTGGCGCCGAAGCTCTCGTCCTCGATGACGACGACGTTGATCCCCTGGTCCCTGTAGTACGACAAAACCCTCTCGATCGACTCCAGGGGGAGGGGCTTGGGCCGGTTGCAGAAGGAGGTCGCCTGACAGAAGCTGCAGCCGACGGAGCAGCCCCGGATGGTGAAGAGGGCGCCGTAGATGTTCAGCTTCAGGCCGATGGGGGTGTCCAGGTGCTCGACCAGGGGCGGGTGAATGATCTCGTCGACCTTTCTGTTGAAGAAGGGGGCGACCTGCTCTTCGGCGTAGCCGACGAAGACCCTGTCGAACTTCTCCTGGACGGACGGGGTGAGGGCTCCGTAGTTTCCGGCCCAGACCTCGCCGACCGCCCCGGACGCCCGGGCGAAATCTGCCATCGCGACCGCCTCCTCCGTCTCGCTGATGTAGAAGGATATGCCGACTACGTCCCATCCCTCGGCGAGCCTCTCTTTGTACCCCTCGAAGGTGGGAAACTCGACGATCTGCAGCTCCGGGATGTTCTGCTTGAGGAACCGCAGGCCGAAGGACTGGTCCCTCGGCCAGCGGAACCTAAACCACCGCGACCGGGAGTTGGCGCCGATGTAGTCGTACCCCTCCCCCTCTCTATACACCGTGGTGAAGAGGACCCGGGGGGTGGCATGTGGCGGAGCCTCCGTCCTGCCGCCTGGGGAGATCCCCTCCGGCTCTTCATGATCGTCGATCTTCATCGGTCGCCTCCATAATTATAGTCACCTTTTGATTTAAATTCGGTTTCCGTGTCGGCGCTCCTCCCTCTATCCCGCCGTTAAATATAGTTCGTGACATGGGATGGAGTGGGCGACCGATGGGCGATATTCATCACGAAGGATGCGATGAGCCCCGTCAGATCCGAGCCCTCCCATCAATTGATTAAGAATCGGTGATATAATCTCACCCGCATGCCCGAAGTTGATAAGCTCCAAGCCTACCGCAAAAAAAGGGATTTCTCCAGGACCAGCGAGCCCCCCGGCTCCGGCGGGATAACGCCAGGCGATAAGCCCCGCTTCTCGGTCCAGAAGCATCGGGCGAAGAAGCTCCACTACGACCTCCGCCTCGATGTCGGGGGCGTCCTGAAGTCCTGGGCCGTCCCCAAGGGTCCCTCCCTCGATACGAAGACAAAGCGGCTCGCCGTCCCCACCGAGGACCACCCCCTCGACTACATCGACTTCGAGGGGACGATCCCCACAGGAGAGTACGGAGCCGGCACCGTCATCGTCTGGGATATCGGGACCTACGAGAACACCACCAGCGCCGATGGAAAGGAGGTCTCGATCGCCGAGGCGCTGGAGCGGGGCCACGCCACCTTCCTTCTCTCGGGAGAGAAGCTTCGGGGCGGCTATGCCCTCACCCGGACCGGCCGGGGGAAGAACGAGCGGTGGATCCTGGTTAAGATGAAGGACGACTTCGCGAAAGCCGATGACGACGTCCTGGAGAGAGAGCCCAACTCCGCCCTGACGGGAAGGTCCCTGAAGGAGGTGGAAGAAGAAGACGAGGGGCGGGCTGCATAAGACACAGGCAGCGACGATCTGAGAGCGGAAGATTCGATCTTGGACGATCTGCTTTGCCGTCTCTTCAGATCCCGGGCCTCTCTGCCACCGCCTCGAGCCTCACCATCCCCACGTGGACCCTCCCCTCGCCGTCGGGAGGATGGAGGCGGAGGTACCTCCCTACGATCTCGGATATGAACTCCCGGCGGCGGTCCTCAGGGACCCTCTCCAGGTAGGGTAGCCAGGTAGACTCGATCCAGCCGGCGAATCCCGCAGGCCCCGGCTGGACCATATCCTTCTGGATCAGCTCCACCCTCAGGGGAACGAGCCCCGCCTCTTCGATCCAGATCCGGTACTCTTCGGGGCCGAAGAAGGCGTACCGGAAGTCGAACCCCTCGAAGGAGCGCCGCCAGCTATCTTCTTTGATAATCCCGTCGGCGATGGCCAGGGCCCCGGCGGCGTTGCCGCGGCCGCCGAACTGCAGGAAGGCCCTCCCGCCGGGCTTCAGCGCCCGCCGGATCCCCCGGAGGACGGGTCCATGGTCGCCGACCCAGTGGAGGGCGGCGAAGGAGACGACGAGGTCGAACTCCCCGTCGAAGTCGAGGTTCCGAGCGTCGCCGAGCTGGAACGATAGGTTCGCATGCTCCTCTTGCGGATGCCTCTCTGCCGCGAAGGCGACCATCGCTGCGGAGCTGTCGATCCCCAGGACGGATCCATCGGGGACGAGGTCGGCGACCTTCGCCGTGATCTTGCCGTCGCCAGAGCCTATGTCCAGGACCCTCTCGTCCCCATCGATCTCGACCTTGGACAGTAGCTCTGCAGCCCATAACTGCTGGGCTTCTGAGCTCTTCTCGTACTCATCCGGCTTCCAGCTGTGCAATTGTCATACCCCCTCTATTAGTCGTCCTTTCGAGATGGGACCGCAGCCCATCCGGCTCGCGCCGCCGTAAGAGCCTCCACCATCTATTAGCGGATAACTATTTCTCCGGCCGACGCCTCCATCGGCGGCGTGGTCCAAGACGCGGAGCTTCCTACCATAAACCCTCGAAGATCGACGGCCCTGGTCGTCCTGGGCCTATCCGCCTACTTCGCCTACCTCTACAGCCTGGGGCTCGGGGACGTCACGGCGGCTCTCGCGGAGGTAGACCTCGCCATCTTCGGCCTCGCCTTCGTCTTCTCCCTTTTGGACGTCGTCTTCAACGCCCTATCCTGGCAGACGGTGGTCCGGGAGCTGGACTGTCGGATCTCTCTATGGGACGTCTTCTCCATCTACATGTCCAGCATATTCTTGAACAACCTCATCCCCTCGGGGTCCGTCTCCGGGGAGGCCGGACGGATTTACTTCCTCTCCAAGATCGCCGGGAACGGGAGGCTTGAGGCCAGCACCGCCACCGTCGCCGTCACCAGGATCATAACGGCGATCCCCTTCTTCCTGGGGATCTCCCTGGGCCTCGCCTACCTCGTCCTGTGGTACGAAGTTCCCAACTGGGCTCTGACCACCTGCTTCACGATGGTAATCCTGATGGCTTCTGCAGGCCTCCTCCTTCTGGGCTTCTGCTCTTCGGAGAGCTGGCTGCTGGGCACCGTAAACTTCCTCCTCGATCAGGTGGAGAGGTCGTTTAAGAGGAGCGTAAACAGGAGCTTATGCTCCACCATGACCCGCCAGTTCCAGCAGAGCATCTTCCTTCTCAAAAATAGAAGCGGATCCATAATATTGAGCTTCTTCTGGGCGTTCTGTGGCTGGCTCTCTTTAAACCTCGTGGCTTATGCAGCGTTCCGGTCCTTGGGGGTGGAGATCCCCATATTCGCCATATTTGCGGTCTACTCGGTGATCATGGTCTTCCAGACCCTCCCCCTGATCCTCCCAGGAGGGGTTGGGATCGTCGACATCCTCATGGTCGCCCTCTTCACCGCCGTGGGAGTATCGCTCCACGACGCCGCGGCGGCGACGATCCTGGCGAGGGTCGCCCAGCTCTGGTTTCACACCCTCTTAGGAGGGATATGCACCGCCCACCTCCTGAGGAAGGTCGGCAACGGCGAAGATCGATGAGAATGATAGAAGAATTAGCGGTGGATATCGGAGATGGAGAAGAAGGGGATATCGTAGAATGAGATATCGGGGATATCTCCGTTCATCCCACGATATCGGGGATATCTCCGTTCATCCCACGATATCGGGGATATCTCCGTTCATCCCACGATATCGGGGATATCTCCGTTCATCCCACGATATCGGGGATATCTCCGTTCATCCCACGACCCCCTGGCCGTCTCTTCATCCTTCGATCTCGGCGTGATACTCCTGGAGGGACTTGACCCCCGACCTGCCGTTGATGAAGGCCGCGATCCCCTTGGCCGCCGCCGAAGCTGCGGCGGGGGTGGTGATGTAAGGCACCCTGTACTTGATAGCCGCCTTCCGGATGTAGGAGTCGTCGTACTGGCTCGCCTTTCCGATGGGAGTGTTGACGACGAGCTGAACCTCCCCGTTCTTGATGGCGTCGTCGATGTTGGGCCTTCCCTCGGTGAGCTTCAGGATATGCTCGGATTCTATCCCGTTTTCGGCGAGGAAGTCGCGAGTGCCACCAGTCGCCCTGATGGCAAACCCGAGCTTATAGAACTCCCTTGCAGCTTCCAGGACGTTCCCCCTGTCCTTGGAGGCGACGGTGATCAGAACCGACCCCCCCTTCGGCAGGATCTGCTTCGCCGCCTCCTCCGCCTTGTAGAAGGCCATCCCGAAGGAGTCGGCCATCCCCAGGACCTCCCCCGTCGACCTCATCTCAGGCCCCAGGAGAGGGTCGACCTCCGGGAACATGTTGAAGGGGAATACCGCCTCCTTGACCCCGAAGTGGGGGATCTTCCTCTCCCGGAGGGAGAGGTCCGAGAGCTTCTTTCCCATCATAAGCTCTGTCGCGATCCGGGCCATGGAGACGTTGCAGACCTTCGATACGAGGGGGACTGTCCTGGAAGCCCTGGGATTCGCCTCCAGGACGTAGACGGCGTCCCTTGCGATGGCGTACTGCATGTTCATGAGGCCGACGACCCCGAGCTCTCCCGCGATCCGCCGGGTGTACTCTTTTATCGTCGCAAGGTGTTTTGCGGGGATCGTCACCGGGGGTATGACGCAGGCGGAGTCGCCGGAGTGGACCCCGGCCTGCTCGATATGTTCCATCACCGCCGGAACGAAGGTTTCAGTCCCGTCGGAGAGGGCGTCCGCCTCCGCCTCCAGGGCGTTCTCCAGGAACCGGTCGATGAGGATCGGCCGCTCCGGCGTCACGTCGACGGCGGCGGCGACGTACCGCTCCAGCATCTCCTCGTCGTAGATCACCTCCATGCCGCGCCCTCCGAGGACGTAGGAGGGTCGGACCATGAGGGGGTAGCCGATCCGGGCCGCCACCTCCAGCGCCTCTCCGAGGTTGCTCGCCATCCCAGACTCGGGCATGGGGACGTTCATCTTCTCCATCATCATCCTGAACCGGTCCCGGTCTTCGGCTAGATCGATGGCGTCGACGGTCGTCCCGAAGATCCTGGCGCCGGCCTCCTCCAGCTCTCTAGCTATGTTCAGGGGGGTCTGGCCCCCGAACTGGACTATCATCCCCTCCGGCCTCTCCTTCTCGTAGATGCTGAGGACGTCCTCGACCGTAAGGGGCTCGAAGTAGAGCTTGTCGGAGGTGTCGTAGTCGGTGGAGACGGTCTCGGGGTTGCAGTTGACCATGATCGTCTCGTAGCCGAGGTCCCGGAGGGCGAAGGCGGCGTGGACGCAACAGTAGTCGAACTCGATCCCCTGGCCGATCCGGTTGGGACCGCCGCCCAGGACCATCACCTTCCGCCGGTCGGTCGTCTTTGTGACGTCGGGCCCGTTGTAGGTGGAGTAGTAGTATGCGGCGTCTTCGACGCCGCTGACGGGGACGGGGTGCCACCCCTGGACTATCCCCAGGGCTTTTCTGCGGCTGCGGATATCCGTCTCGCAGACCGCCAACAGCCTGGCGAGATACCCGTCGGCGAAGCCGTCCTTCTTCGCCCTCTCCAGGAGGGCGTCGGGAAGCTCTCCTCCCTTCCCCCGGTACGCGAGGATCTCCTCTTCCAGGTCGACGAGCTCCTTCATCTCCTGGATGAACCAGCCCTTGATGCTGGTGATATCGCTTATCTCCTGGACCCCCGCCCCCTTCCGGAGGGCTTCGTAGATGATGAACTGCCGCTCGCTCGTCGGCCACTTCAGCATATCCAGCAGCTCTGCCAGGGGCCTCTCGTAGAAGTCTTTGGCAAAGCCGAGGCCGTACCTTCCGATCTCAAGGGACCTGATCGCCTTCTGGAGGGCCTCTTTGTAGGTCTTGCCGATGGCCATCGCCTCCCCGACGGCCTTCATCTGGGTTCCGAGCCTGTCTTCGGCGCCCCTGAACTTCTCGAAGGCCCAGCGGGCGAACTTCACCACCACATAATCGCCGGAAGGGGTGTACTTGTCGAGGGTTCCCTCCCGCCAGTAGGGGATCTCGTCGAGGGTCATGCCGCTGGCGAGCTTCGCCGAGACGAGGGCGATGGGAAAGCCGGTGGCCTTGGAGGCGAGGGCCGAGGAGCGGCTCGTCCGCGGGTTGATCTCGATGACGACGACCCGATCGGTCTTGGGGTCGTGGGCGAACTGGACGTTCGTCCCCCCGATCACCTCGATCGCCTCGACGATCCGATAAGAGTAGTCCTGGAGCCTCTCCTGAAGCTCTTTGGAGATCGTCAGCATCGGGGCGGTGCAGTAGGAGTCGCCGGTATGGACCCCCATGGGGTCGACGTTCTCGATGAAGCAGACGGTGATCTTCTGGTTTTTAGCGTCCCTGACCACCTCCAGCTCCAGCTCCTCCCACCCCAGGACCGACTCCTCGATGAGGATCTGGCCGATGAGGCTCGCGGAGATGCCGCGGCTTGCGACGGTCCGCAGCTCCTCGACGTTGTAGACGAGGCCGCCGCCGGTCCCTCCCATGGTGTAGGCGGGCCTGACGACGACGGGGTACCCCAGCTCCGCCGCCACCTTCTCCGCGTCCTCGACGGAATAGACGGCGGTGCTCCTGGGGATCTCGATCCCCAGCCGGTTCATCGTCTCCTTGAATATGATCCGGTCCTCCCCCCGCTCTATGGCGTCGAGCTCGACGCCGATCACCTGGACGCCGTACCTCTCGAGGACCCCGGCCTTCGCCAGCTCCAAGCTTAAGTTCAGGCCGGACTGGCCGCCGAGGTTCGGCAGAAGGGCGTCGGGCCTCTCCTTCTCGATGATCTGGGTGATCCTCTCTACGTTGAGGGGCTCGATGTAAGTGGCGTCCGCCATCCCCGGGTCGGTCATTATCGTAGCGGGGTTTGAGTTCACCAGGACTATCTCGTATCCCAGCTCCCGGAGGGCCTTGCAGGCCTGGGTTCCGGAGTAGTCGAATTCGCAGGCCTGCCCTATGACGATGGGCCCAGACCCGATGATCATGATCTTCTTGATGTCTTCTCGCTTCGGCACCTTTCCGCCTCCTCCTAATCCTGATCCTTCATCTCGGTCTCGTCTCTTCAAAAGCCACAGTGCCGTACATGGCATGGGATAAAAAGGCTGTTGCTGGACGGGATCCGGCGGCGGGGCGTGGCCGGGAGGGAGGAGGTGGGGGGGGAGTTGGTGGGCCGTCCCTCCCACCCTTCTTCCCTTTCAGGGGAGGTCTAAGCTGGTGCGAGTTCAATGAACCTATAATGATAAAAATTTTGACTACATAATATGGGGCTTACTTTGGCGGAGGTCATAACCCCAATAATAAGGAATTTGCGGCAGATTTTTATACTGAAACCCCCATCTATTTCGACCGATGAGGGATGGGGTCGCCGCCGGGTTTCATGGGGAGATATTCCGCCAGAGGGAGGAAGGAGGATCGAGGCTCGCGGGCCCCGAGAGCGGGGGGATCGGCCGCCTCCCATCAGGGGAGGCGGGGGCCGCCCTGAAGGCCATCAGCTCTTCGGAAGACCGATCCGGCCCCTCCCCCCGATATTCTCGATATCCCATGAATTCAATGAGATCCCCCGAGCTCCGCCGGGGCCTGATCCCCGGGCCCACCGTCGGACGCTTCGCCCTGGCGGGCAGGTCGCCGAGGCTCACCGATGCCATCGTCCTCGCGGAGCGGGTCCACGCCGCCCTCGTCGAGCTCTCCGACGGATCGGCGACCTTCACCGGCTGCGACGGGGAGGGACGGCCCCTCTCGGGCCACAACCACGCCTTCATCCTCCCCGAGTCGGTCGAGGCCCTGGGACGGGGCAGGGAGGGCGAGGTGACCTCCGTCACCGTCTACGCCCCCGCAGGCTTCGGCTCTCGCGAAACAGCCGCTCTAGAAGCCCTCCGGGAGGTCCGAGGCGACGGGATCGCCGCCGACCTAACACTCCTCGCCCTCGGCTTCCCAGGCGACTTCGGCGGGACCGATGCGGCCAGGGGAGGCTCCCCCCTCCTCGCTGAGTCCAAGACCTGGACCTCCCGGACGCCCTTCATCCCCACAAGACACCCCAAGGCGACCCGGGCGGGGGCGGCGAAGCTCGACCCGTCCGGAAGACAGATCGCAGGCCCCGAGCACGAGCTCTTGCGCCTCCTGGCCCTGGCGGGTTTTCCGGAGCCTGCAGCCGTCGAGGCCGTCTCCTTCACCGATATCGCGGGGGAGCGGGTCGGATGGTCGAGCTTCCGGAGGGCGCGAAACAGGGGGGACGGGAGGAGGGCGGGGTCCGCAGGGTACGGCTTTCGGATCGAGTTTGCGGAATCCGTCCGGGGGCCGGTGGCGGTGGGGTACGGGGCGTACTTTGGGATGGGGGGTTTGAGGATGGAGATCGACTATAGGGCAGGAAATTATTATGGATGTTAGAATTCAAACTCTTACGCCTCTATGGACTGGCGGGGTGAAGGCGGGCAAGGTGGATAGCATCCACGAAACAGGCATCATCGGTAGTATGCGCTGGTGGTACGAGGTCGTTGTTCGGGGGCTGGGTGGAGATGCATGTGATCCAAGTAAGGCAAATTGTGCCTTTGACGAAGAAAAGGACCATGAGGGCCTGTGCGACGTCTGTCGGGTCTTTGGAGCCACCGGTTGGAAGCGCAGGTTTCGATTGGCTATTCGGGATACAGACCTGTATCCAGACGAACGAGTTAAAAATGTTCAAATCTGGAAGAGCAGACACACGTCTAAATGGTATTTTCCAGGTAACTATTCAGCCTCCTTTTCAGAATACCCGAAATAAGCGTGAAAAATGGATGACGATATATTCGTAGTCAATATCTAGATTTAACCGAAAAATTTATGATATATAAAAGCTTATTTTTTGGTGA
>NZ_JARFPL010000045.1:0-15201 GCF_029167205.1 Candidatus Methanocrinis alkalitolerans | reverse complement strand
GGAAGAGTTCTTATCTCCATAGATGCTACCCCTAAAAAAACGCATATAACGGGATATTTAATAAATCTTTGCTATAAATTATAGGGAAAATGTTTGGAAATTAGACCGTTAGTGCGGAACGACGGTTATATGGCCATGGTGGCTGAATAGTTACAAAAATGATATATAAACTTAATTAGGGTGGACTACCCCGTTCTCTTTCATCTGATTAAAGATCCCTGTGGGGGATCAGATCGCATCCTGTGCACCGATAGCATCCCGTCTCGGCGACGTCCCCCCGAAGCCCGTGGTCATCGAGGACCCTCTTGAGGCGACGGACGAGGTCGGTGAGCCGCTCCGGGGACGGGCGGACCATCTCGACCTCCCCCACCCTAAGGGGATGGGGATAGACGGCCCTGAGGACCGGAAGAACCCCCATCTCAGCCAGCTCCACGATCCCCTCCTGAAGGGCGGTCTCTGACTCGCCGAGGCCTATGATGACGTTGGAGAAGACACGGTTATCGCCGAATACGTCGACGGCCTTCTCCAGAGCCGTCTTGATCTTCTCCAGGGAGACCTCGGGACAGACCTTCCTGAAGAGATCGGGGTCGAGGCACTCGACGTTGTACTTGATCTCGTCCGCGCCCGCAGCCTTTAGGATCTCGCTGGACCTTTTGGCCGGGGTGACAGAGACCCCGATGGGGACCTCGAACCGGCGGAGGTCTTTTGCGATCTCTGCCACCCTAAAAACCTCCTCTTCCGGCGACCGCTCGACGCCGCTGGTGAGGGATATCGCCTCAAGCTCTCCCGTATCCACGGCCTCGGCCACCATCCCCAAGACCCTCTCTTTGGACTTGACGGTCCCCGCGAGCTTCGGGACGGCGCAGAACTTGCAGTCGTAGATGCACCTTTCGCTGACGGTGATGTACGCCTGCCGGGGACAGTGGATGAGAGGCCGCTCGAGATATCCCCTCGCGACCTCGACGCCATCCTCAAGTATCGCCACTTCGTCTCCGTCGAGTTCTGCCAGCTTCAGGGTCGAGGTATCGGCCACGCCGAGTCTGACCCGCGTCCCCCCCGATCTGAAGAAGACGTTCATCTCACCGGCGCCGGGACCGGCGGCCGAGACGGGCCCGGATGGGCGGAGGAGCTCCGGAAGCTCGACGGTCCCCGACGATATCAGCCTCGCTTTGATCTCAGGATCCATCAACATCAACTATTCGATCAGAGTTTATAGCGGTGGCCCTCAACTCAAGACGGTGAATGGGATCAGGTCGAGAGGAGGCGCGTTCGACCCCTGACCGCCAAACCTAAGCGATGGGGCTCCAATAGTGACAGCGGCAAGCAGGAGGAAGATGTCGGGATCTATCAAGCTAATAGATGTAGCCCCCACCATGGCCCGAGTCCTGGGGGTGAAAACCCCCCCTACCGACGGGAGGGCCATCGACCTTGTGGAGGGGTGGGAGTGCGACAGAGTCGTCCTGGCGATCGTCGACAGCCTGGGATACGGCCTCTACAAAGCTCTGGAGCTGGACCTTCCCAATATGAGATCGATGGCCTCCGAGGGGGTCCTCCTCAAGGCGGAATGCGTCGCCGCCACCACCGCCCCCGCCATAGCATCGATCCTCACAGGCCTCATGCCCAAAAAACATGGGATCAGCAACACAAGCCAAGCCTCAGATTCAGAGATCAGGAGCCTCCTGGAATGGGCGAGCTCAGATATGATCCGATCTGCGGTGGTGATGGAAGAGGAGGGGGCTCGAACCTTCAACGGTTTCGTGACGACGGTGATGGGCGTTTCCAAGAGCCTCGTCGGCCGGAATTTCGACCGTGAGATCCTGGAACGGTCGCTCGAGGCGCTAAAGACCGAGCCGAGGCTCCTCGTTGCCCACTTCCTCGGGATCGACCGGATCGCGCATGATGGAGGAGGGATCGAGGAGATCAGGGGGGCGGCGTCTGAAATCGACGGTCATCTGGGAGATCTCGCCGCCGCGGCGGCCGAAAGGACGATGGTGGCGGTCTGTGGGGACCACCCCCTCCACGCCGGCGTGCTGAAAGGCGTTTATGACTCAAGGGATGTAGCACTGATATTCTGGAAGAAGGAGAACGGTAGAAGAGCCGCCTCCTTGTAGGAACGCGGGGCTTGAGCCTCCGCATGAGGCCTCTTTGCCTTTTCTAACGGCCTAGATAGGTCTACCATAAGGTCTACCATAATATGTGCGCGACAGATTTAAATGGGTTCTCGCCAGCCTGGAGGGCATACATGTACGAAGACCTATCCGAGATCTACCAGGCCGCTATGGAGGATGAGCGGAAGCGCAAGTATATGAAAGAGATCGGCGACTGGCTGGTGGAGGAGTACTTCGAGCCGTATCAGGCATCTTGATACCATGGAACTTGTGGGAATCTGCAGCATATGCGGCAGGGCTGACCTGCTTTTTTCCTGTCAACTCTGTGGGAGACTCGTATGCTCTCGGTGTTTCGACCCCGTCTCCGGGGCCTGTATAAAGTGCCGTGGCGGCCGGAGGTACGAAGACCTCTCCAAAGGACCCTTCGCGACTGACCATCGGGGCGCATAGTATCGTCGCTCAGAGAGCCCCGCCGTACTTTCGCAGCTAATGGCGATGAGGCGATTTGTAGGTATTACAACCTTTTTCCCGAGGTGGATTGGGGAAATTTCCGATTCCTCCAATTTTTATTTCTCGGATGAGTATGAATCATATGATATTAGAATCATTCAATTTCAAAACCGATTTCCAGTATTGTGAACAAAATTAAAACCGTTATTTCAGGTTTTTTCTGAAAATAAACCTGAAATAATCGTTTTTATCAGGTTACTACAACTCCCTACACTCAGAAAAGTTTATATACCTACATAACACAGGGGATGTTGGCAGAATTAAATTCACGTCCTGTCTGATCACAGAGCAATGAAGGGGGTCCTTCGCTTTGAAGGGGGCGGAGGGTTCACCAATGGTAGGGGAAGTGAAGGGGAGATCGTGGGTTTCACTCTGCCTAGTCCATAATTAAGCAACTGGTAAGGGAGATAGCGCAATGAAGGGGGGCGGGTGGAACGGGATGGAGCTTTCCGAGACGGCTCCAATCCCGTTCCGCCTTTCATCACTCGTCGCGATTAACATCGTACAGTGAAGGGTTTAAATGAAGGGGGGGGCGGATCAGGAGGATTGCTAAATTTAGTCCTGGTTCGCCATTAACCATTCCTTCGATCCGTCGGCCGGGCTTCTCCATCTCCATTATCGGATAGGTCAGAAGCTGAATCTTAGCAGCAGTCCCCCAGGACATAGGGTGGGTTAGATGAAGGTCAAGATCGAGATCGAAGAGGACGGAATGAGGTCCACTCACGTATTCGAGGGCGAGATCGTCCGAGAGAAGGTCATCGATTTCTTGGCCGCTGCAGGCGTCTTCAGGGGGGGGACGAACGACTTCAGAGATGCAGCCCCGCCGAAATCCGAGGACAATAGAACTCTGCGGGACCGGCTGGAGATCTTCGTGAGGGAAGAGTTCCCAGAATCCTGGTTTTCGTCCAACGAGCTGAGGGACCGATACGAGGCTGTATCCGACGACATAAAGCTCAGCACTGTGTCGACCTACCTTTCGCGGATGTACTACGACGGCGTCCTCGAACGTCGCGGTAACCGTAACCAGAGGCAGTACCGCCTGGTGACCGAAGAGTTCACCTCCGAGGTCAAATATCCGGGGACGGTATTCAAAGGGGCCTCATGGAAGGCGGAGAGCGGCTGGTAGTGCTCTCAAGCCCTTTCCATCCTCCCAATTCAGAACGCCGCAATTATAAGACGATATCTTCTTCCGGCCGTAACAAGATAAAACGGCAACAAGGAACAATAAAAACGGAAAAAAGAATATCTGATCACCCTGGCCTCTTGGTGGGACCTGGATGATCGCAGCATAAAAGGGCGCCGGTTTATGAAGCTCGGCTATTGTCTTTTAAGCCTGATTATGCCCTTCGGTCCAGTATTTTACCTTATAGGGATTGTTCGATATCCAGGTTGCAGCTGCCTGTTCTTCTGGTATTCCGTTCTCGATGTCCATCATCACCTCGGAGATATCCTCCTGGGTCCAGTGGAACCTCTCGGCGATGGCGTAGGCTTCGGGCTTCTCTTCCTCGAGCCCTATACGGGCGAGGGTGGTGGCGTTATCTCCAGTCCCATAGGCCATCAGGGGATCGTCCAGATACTTGAGATCCCAGCGGTTGAAGGCCCAGTGGGGCGACCATAAAGTGACGACGATCCATTCCTCCCTATCGATGGCCCTCTTGAGGGCCGTCGCCATCCCGGCACTGGAGCTGGCCTCAAGATTGTAGTCTAGGTCGTACATCTCTATGGCATCCTCGGTGTTTTGCATGATCCCTGCTCCAGGATCTATGCCGACGATCTTGCCGCCGAAATCGGCCTTCAAGTCATTTAGCTCCTCGATGGAGTTTATGCCGACGTAGGCGGGCACCACAAGCCCGACTCTGCAACCTTCGAGGTTGGGTCCGACGTAATCGATCTGGTCCCTGTATATGTCCCAGTAGTTCTTTTGGGTCTCGGGAAGCCAAGAGGAGACCGTCAGGTCGAAATTGCCTCTGGCTAGCCCCTGGTAGAGGGGACCTGCGTCTACTGCGATGATCTCAACGTCATATCCAGCCGCTTCGTAGACCTGCTTCAGGACGTTGGTGCTGGCGATCTCGCCGTCCCAGAGTACATAGCCTATCGAAACCTCCTTCTTCTCCAAGACCGAATCTCCGTCGTCGATGCAGCCGGAGACGAAGATCGCGGTCAAGGCCAACAGACCCAGAATCATTGGAGTCTTTATTTTGTTATCTTCCAAATTCATCACATCCTTACAGAATCGTTTTCACTTTTAACCTCTCAATCCTCGGCAATAAACTCGTTTTGGCATGAGAACCACCTATCTTTTGGTGAGGCTTCGGGTGATTCGATCCAGGACCATGGCTATGATCACGATGGCGAGCCCTGCTTCAAACCCCGTTCCTATGTCCACCCTCTGAATCCCCACCAGGACTTGGTATCCAAGCCCACGGGCACCTATCATGGCGGCTATGACCACCATAGAGAGGGAGAGCATGATGCACTGATTTACCCCGGCCATGATCGTTGGCATCGCCAAAGGAAGCTGGACCTTCAGGAGCTTCTGTCTCGGGGTGGACCCGAAGGCCTCTGCAACCTCCAAAAGATCATTTGCGACCTGTCGTATCCCCAGGTTGGTTAGGCGGATCGTGGGGGGCATGGCGAAGACCACTGTGGCTATGATCCCCGGGACGTTCCCCAGGCCAAAGAATATAACGGCCGGGATCAGATATACGAAAGAGGGCATCGTTTGCATTAGGTCCAGTATCGGAGTGATTACCCCATTTGCGGTGTCGTTCCTGGAACAGAGGACTCCGACGGGGATTCCTATCATCAGGGCAACGATGGTCGATGAGATCACCAGCGCCAGAGTCTCCATCGAGAGGCTCCAAAGCTGCATGCTCTCGATCAGGAGAAGACCTAAAAGGGTGCCCGTAGCCATCTTCAGATTCCTTCTGCTCACCCCCCAGACCAAGGCGGCGATAAAGGCTGCCATCGCTACTGGCGGAAGAAAGAGGAGCAAATCCTTGAGACCACCGACCAGCGTGCTCAGAACCATGCTCAGAAGATCGAGAATTCCTCCAAAATTGGCGTCCACCCATTCGACAGCCAACTCCACGCCGTCTCCCAGTGGAATCCTAGGCAGCGCCATTCTCGACCACCCCCGGAGTCAGGGCGTTGAGAAGCGCTACGTGCCCGATAATCCCCACCAGAGTCCCTTGGTTGTCCACCACGGGCAGCGGATGAGAGCATCCAGCAACAAGAGATATCAGCTCTGTGACCGGAGTTTCAGGAGGTACGATGGTGGTCTCAAGGACTAAGATTTCTTGCAGACTTTTGCCGCTATCAATAGCTTCTTTTACGCCCTCCTTCGTCAAAATCGCTCTGAACTCCTTATTCTTATCGGTCACGAAGGCGAAGCTCTTCTTGTACTTTATCATCCGCCTGAGGACGGCTTCGGGGGTGGAGTTGTCTAAAACCACCGGCTCAGGCCTATTCATCACCCTTTCGGCGGTGAGGATCTTGGCCATGTTAACCCCAGCCACGAACTTGGCGACGTACTCGTCGGCCGGGTTGTTCAGGATATCTTCACCGGTTCCGATCTGGATTATCCTCCCATCCTTCATGAGAGCTATTCTATCCCCTATGTGCAGCGCCTCGTCGAGGTCGTGAGAGACGAAGATGATCGTCTTGTTAACTTTGTCCTGAAGGTCTAGAAGCTCGTCTTGCATCTCTCTTCGTATGAGGGGGTCGAGAGCGCTGAAGGCCTCGTCCATGAGTAATATGTCAGGATCGCTGGCGAGGCCTCTTGCAAGCCCTACCCTTTGCTGCATCCCGCCGCTGAGCTGAGAGGGGAGGCTATCAGCGTGCTCCTGGAGGCCCACCATCTTCAACACTTCAGCCGCCTTAGACAGCCGCTCCTCTTCTGAGACTCCCCTCACCTCAAGCCCGTAGGCTACATTCTCGATTATCGTCCTATGGGGAAATAGAGCAAAGTTTTGGAATACCATGCCGAGCTTCTTCCGGCGGACCTCCCTCAGCTGCTGGGGCGTAAAATCCAGAATGTTTTCACCGTCGATGAGCACATCTCCTGCTGCGGGCTCAAAAAGCCGGTTTATGCATCGAAGCAGGGTGGATTTACCACTGCCAGAAAGGCCCATAAGAACGAAGATCTCACCCTCGGTCACTTCGAAGTTGGCGTTGTAGACGCCGACGATCTGACCGGTCCTTTCGAATATTTCATCTTTATTCAAACCATCCCTGAGATGCTGCAACGCTTCTTCAGGCCTCTCACCGAAGATCATCGATAAGTTTCTTACTTTGACTTTAACAGTTCTTCCTTCAGGAATCATTCTAAACCTCGTTTTTAAATCTTTTTGGACCTTTTTTCGCTCCAATAAATTTTAAGCATTTCTATGTTCTTCGATAAATTTTTAATTCTAATTGATTTTATAAAATTTTGGAGGGTCGGAGGCTTACTTTCCTCAACCCCTAACCTCTTCCGCCTCCAGAGGGTAGACGCCGTCCTCGTCGTGGATCTCTCCTCCGACGAGGGGTGGGTTGAATACGCAGGCGAGCTTCAGGGCGGTCTTAGCTCGGAGGAGGTGGCGGTCGTGCCGGTCGAGGATGTAGAGGGTACCGGGGGCGATCTTGTAGATCCTGCCGCCGTTTAATCCGGGTTCGGCGTCGCCGTGCGTTCCGGAATCGGACCTTCCGTCCCCTCCGCCGTCTATTCCGTCCAGGACCTCCACTTCTCCCTCGCCATCGATGCAGTAGACCGATTCGAGGTGGTTTTTGTACCATATGCAGGTCTCGGTCCCGGGATAGATGGTGGTTATGTGGAAGGAGAAGCCCATATTGTCGCCCTTCAGAAGGAGTCGGGTGCTCTCCCAGTTCTCGGCGACGACCCTCCTCTCGGACCTCTCGGCGTCCCTCAAGCTCCTCACGATCATGCCAGAACCTCCATCCAGAGCTTCTCAGCCCATTTTTCGGCGGCTTCATCAGGGATCTCTGAGAGGGCCTCGATGACCGACTCCTCCAGGATAGCAAGCCCCCTTTTGAGCTCGTCGTCGGTGATGTTGAGGGGTATCAGACACTTCAAAACCTGGTCGTCGGAGCCGGAGGTCTCGATGATGAGCCCCCTCTCGAAGGCTAGGGCCGAGATTCGAGAGGCGAGATCGCCGGTTCTGCAGTCGAGGGCCTGCATCATACCCCTTCCCCGGGCCGAGAGGATACCTCTATCGTCCAGGTCGACGAGCCTCTCAAGCCTCTCTCGGACGATCCTACCCTTCTTCTTTACATCTCTCGAGAAGGAGTCGTCCCCCCAGTACTCCTCGATCGCTGCTTGGGCAGTGACGAATGCGAGGTTGTTTCCCCGGAAGGTTCCGTTGTGCTCGCCGGGCTTCCACAAGTCGAGCTGTGGCTTCATCAGGACGACCGCCATGGGCAGGCCGTAGCCGCTGAGGGACTTGGACAGGGTTATGATATCCGGCGATATCCCCGCCTCTTCGAAGCTGAAGAAGGTCCCGGTTCTGCCGCACCCCACCTGGATGTCGTCGACGATCAGGAGGATGTCGTGCTTGCTGCAGACCTCCTCGAGGGACCGGAGCCACTCTTTGCTCGCAACGTTGATCCCGCCCTCGCCCTGGATCGTCTCGACGATGACCGCCGCCGGATGGTCGAGGCCGCTGCTCCCGTCGGTGAGCATCTTGTCGAGGTACTCGGTGGTGTCGACCCCTTCGCCCATGTAGCCATCGTAGGGCATGAAGGCCGTCCCCTGGGGCTGGATGCCGCAGCCGTCACGGAAATGGCTGTTGCCGGTCGCGGCGACCGATCCGAGGGTGACGCCGTGGAACCCGTTGGTGAAGGAGACGATCGTCTGCCTTCCTGTGTAATTTCGGGCGATCTTCATCGCCGCCTCGACAGCGTTCGTCCCCGTAGGCCCTGTAAACTGAATCTTATACCTCATGCGCCGGGGCTTGAGGATCCGGGAGTCGAAGGCCTCCATGAAGGCCTGTTTCGCCTCCGTGACGAGGTCGAGGCCGTGGACGATCTGATCTGCCTCGATGTACTCGAGGAGCTTCTCTTTCATCGCCGGGTCGTTGTGGCCGTAGTTGAGGGCCCCGGCCCCCGCGAGAAAGTCGATGTACTCGCGCCCTTCCTCGTCTTCCAACGTCGCCCCCCTGGCCTTCGTGAAGACGGCCGGGAAGTTGCGACAGTAGCTTCGAACCTTTGATTCAAGACGATTTGTTGTGCTAATATCGTTCATGATTGTATCACCCATTCAGATTTATCGGTCCCATCCGGAGGAGATCTGTAGCTTCGTGGTCTTGGTCACCGAACTGCAATATTTCTCCGGCGGGGCTCGCCTTCTCAGAGCCGTCTCTCAAGGGTCTGACGTCATATTTGGAGAGCATTCTCCCGACTCCGGTGGGAAAAGAGAAGAACTACGGGCTTGGATTATGCCCAGCTTCTTCAGAATTATTCTTATCTGCTTTGGGGTGTACTCCACGCCGAACTGCCCTTTTACGAGGTCTCTGACCTCCATCGTCGTCCAGCGGTCCCTCTGGCGGAGGAGGAGTTCGAGCCGCCCTCTCTCCGCTTCCGAGAGCTTCGTCGGCCTTCCGCCGCCGTGCCTCGGGATGAGCCCCTCATAGCCGCCATCGTTCCACCTCTTCTGCCAGGTGTATCCGACGCTCTTGGTGATGCCGACCAGATGGGCCGAGGTCTCAACGCTAAAGCCCTGATACCGGTATCTGATGAAGCGGAGCCTCTTCAGAACCCTGGCCCATTTCTCCAGCTCCTTAATCCTATCATCGAGCTCCTCGGCCGCCATACACCTTCGTATGGATACCTGCTCCGGCTTGGGCATATAAGACGATTGAAATTAATACATATTAAATGTTCGGTTCGAATCAATTTATATTGCGTTTAAGCAACCGAAATTTATTTAACTGCAGCCGTCTCCCAAGAGTCTGTCTAGTCGCACGCGAGGAGGCATAGCCGAAGATCCTCGAAGTCGGAGAGGCGGCTAGAAGGAAAATGCGTCGAACCCTCATGGACCAGAAGGGCCAGGGCATCTCGCCCCGGCCTTCTGTTCTCCTCCCAAATAGAATAGCGCGGCTCTTCTAATGCCCGTCGTGTCTTGGAGCTTTTAAAGCCCCTTCATGATATGGAGCTCACCGTGTAATCTGTCTTCTGCCACCAGTCTCCGTCCACCACCGCCGCCCTGTAGCCCATCGTCCTGAGGGCGAAGTAGAGGGCCGTGGCCTCTGGAGTTCCGTATATCATCTGGACCTTGCCCCCGTCGATGCCCCGTCCGGTGAAGAGCCGCTCCAGCTCCCCGGCGGTCTTGAGGGTCCCGGCTTCAGGATCGGAGTAGAGGTCGGCGGTCTTGAAGTACATCGAGTTTGAGATCCGCGAAGCTGCACGGTCAGGGTAGCTGGACCGGGCATCGACGATCTGAGCTCCTAGATTTCCATGAGCCTCCTTCAGCATAGTCTCGTCGACGAGAAGCCCCACCCTCAACGCCGAGGAGTACTCCGACTCTTCAGGCTCCGGGGCGTTCTGGACGAGATCGAGACCGTTGAGGGCTCTAACGTCCCCGTCCAGGCGGGCGAGGTTGGGGTGGCCCAGGACCTCCAGGGCCCAGAAGAGGTAGGCGGAATCGTCTCCGTCGCCATAGACTACGATGGAGTCGGTCTCTTCGATGCCGATACTGGATAATAGTGAGACGGCAACATCGATGTCGAGAGCTCCTGCAGGCCGCAGCCACCTCCAGTAAAGGTTCCTAGCCCCCGGGAGGTGCCCCCTCTCGTAATCGGCGGGAGACCTGGCGTCCAGGAGTATGCGTCCATCGATGTCGTCACCCGGGCGGAAGATGAGCTCAGTCTTCGGATACTCGACGCTTGAGACCCCGCTCTCCTCGTTTTTGGCCCTCGACTTCTCCGCCTGATCACGGAGGCTCCCTGAAGATGGCCCAGAGTCCGCCTGGTTTGGAGCTTTATGGTATTTGTCCCACCAAGCGTTGAAGTTATTCCAGTCCGGACAGTCGGGACATCCCGGGGTGGACGCCGAGGCTGCGGAGGCGAGGATAACTCCGGCGAAGAGAAATGCGACTATGGAGCCGGCGCCCAGGCGACAGATACAGGAACACTCAGGGCTCGATCTGTGAAGCTGCCCGTAAGATCTTGAAATCGATCTCGAATTTGCGATGATCATCACTCCCCATTCCCCGTACTAAAGCCGACCGCTCTATTTGAGCCTGGCGAGCCGATGGACGGCAACCTATTAATATCGTAAATCTTGTTCATCATAGATTTATAAAGTACTTTAATGTACTTAGATATACATAAATGTAAAAATTCGAGGTGTGGCCATTGATCGGAAAGTCGGTAAGGATGGAGCGGATCTTCAACCGGGAGACGGATAGGACGGTCATCATACCCATGGACCATGGCGTCACCGTGGGACCGATCCGGGGGATAAAGAATGTGAGGGGGGCGGCGGATCTCGTCGCCGCAGGGGGGGCTGACGCCGCCGTCGTCCACAAGGGAGCGGCTACCTTCGGCCATCGGGGTTACGGCCGGGACCTGGGACTGATCCTCCACCTCTCTGCATCAACGAACCTGGGTCCCGACCCCAACAACAAGGTCCTGGTGGCGACGGTGGAGGAGGCCTTGAAGATCGGCGCCGACGGCGTCAGCATCCAGGTCAACGTGGGGGCCGAAGACGAGGCGAGGATGCTCGCGACTCTCGGAGAGACCTCTCGTAAGTGCCAGGAATGGGGGATGCCGCTCCTCGCCATGATGTACCCTCGGGGCAAGAAGATCGAGGACGAGCATCGTGCAGATTACATCGCCCATGCCGCGAGGGTCGGGGCGGAGCTGGGGGCCGACGTCGTCAAGACCAGCTACTCCGGGGACCCCGACTCCTTTCGAGATGTTGTGGAGGGCTGTCCAGTGCCGGTGGTTATAGCTGGAGGGCCCCGGACGGATACTGAGGCGGAGTTTCTCGAGATGGTCGCCGACGCCATAGGAGCCGGGGCGCGGGGCGTCGCCATCGGCAGAAACGTCTTCCAGCACCAGGACCCCACCCTCATCACAAGAAGGCTCTCTTCCATAGTCCACCGGGAGATGACTGCGGAGGAGGCGCTGGAGATGGAGATGTAGCGGCAGCCCGGGGCACTGCACCTCGGTTGTGACTGATAGATTCATCCATATCACCACCTCTAGCTTCCAGAGCCCTATTCCAGGGATAAGAAGGGATCTGAGGGCGAAAGCTATGAAGAAGAAGGTAAAAGGTTCCAGGGTGTTTACGTTCTCTTGAGACCGGAAAGAGGGTGATGATGATACAAATAGTTGGTCGCAGCTGGAGGGGAGGGTGGTGGAGATGATATGCTCGGGTTTTGGTCGTGTCATGGGGGCGGTGCTGGCGGCAGCCCTCCTCCTCTCGCCTTCGGCCCCGGCGGAGGAGGACTTCTATAGGGCGGAAGGGGGACCTTCCATCTTCGTATCGTCTTTGAGCTCCGGCCTCGAGACCGGAAAGGTCGGCTCGATCTTCGTGGAGATCGAGAATCGGGGGCATGTGACGGGTCTGGTGGAGAAGAGGACGCCCAAAACCGAGGACGAAAAGATGCTGGCCCTTCTGGAGGGGGAGATGGAGATGGAGGCCTCTGAGGCAGTGGGGATAGAGGCGAGGCTCCTCTCCAGGGACGAGAGGCTGGCTGTCCTCTCTGGAACCCAGCTTGCGGGATCCCTGTCGGGGGGCGAGACGCTGAAGAGACCCATGGAGTTCTCGGTCAGGGCTGAGGAGTCCGCAACCTCCGGGATTTACCCGATGCTCATCGAGATATCCTATGAGAGGCTCGAGGATGTCCGGGTCCTGGGAAACCCCCTGTACCCCGAGATATACTTCCAGAGGGCGAGGGCGACGGAGACTATATCCCTGGAGGTTCCGGTGATGAGGGGCCCAAGGCTCGAGGTGGCGGAGGTTAAGGGCTCTGTCTCCCCGGGCCGCTCCTGCGACCTGGAGCTGGTGATAGAGAACACCGGCGACGTTCCTGCCCGGCAGGTCGAAGCAAACCTCATCGTCCAACATCCCTTCAGCTCTGCCGATGACGCGGTCCTCTTGGGGGATATAGAGCCGGGGAAGAGAGCGGCGGCCAGGTTCCCGTTGGAGGTGGATAGAGAGGCGGACCCCGGAGAGTATGCCGTCGTATCCGCGGTCCGATACCTCCCCGGCGAAGGCCCTGAGGAGAGGAGAAAGGATCTGGCAGCTCTGGTGGTGGTGAAGGCTCCAACGGGGCTGCGGGCTCTTCTCGTCGTCCCCGTCGTCGCCATAGCCCTGACCCTCATCTACCTCGGCTGGGCAAAAAAGGGGCTCAGGCTCCCCAGGCTCCGGAAGAAGAGGCGGTGGTGATCCCCCGGGGATGTGGATCGGCCCTCCAGCCGAATATCTCCGAAGGCCTTGAGACCTTCGGAAGATCTATCGGGCCAGAAGGTCCAGGAACTGCTCCTGGGCCCTCTCCAGGATCGCCTCTTCTCCGGGGATGACACCGCCCTTCATCAGGACATTCCCGTCGACTATCGTCGTGTCGACGCCGCCCTGGGCGCTGTAGACGAGGTGGGAGAGTATATTCCCATCAGTGAGGGGGAAAAACCAGGGCTTCTGCAGGTCGATGAGGGCGAGGTCGGCGAGGGCACCGGCCCGGATGCCGAGGTCGAGGCCGAAGGCGGCGTAGGCGTTCTCCGTAGCCATCTTCCATACTTCTCCGGCGCTGAAGAGGTCGGGGCGAGAATGGGCGCACTTCTGGGCGATGGCCGTCGTCTTCATCTCATGGAAGAGATTGAGGCTGTTGTTCGACGAGGCCCCGTCGGTCCCGAGGCAGATGTTGGCCCCCGTCCTCGCGAGCCGGTCGAGGGGCGCGATCCCCGAGGCGAGCTTGTGGTTGCTGATGGAGCAGTGGGCTACGGTGACGCCCCTCTCTGCGATGATCGATATGTCCCTTTCCGAGAGCCAGACGCAGTGAGCCGCCACGACCCGGTCGCTGAGAAATCCGATGGAGTCGAGATACTCGACAGGGCTTTTGCCGCAGTTCTTCTCGAAGCTCTCCACCTCCGACCTCGTCTCTGAGAGGTGGATGTGAAGCATCACGTCGTGCTTTTCTGCGATCTCTTTGGACTTAAGGAGCGTCTCCTCAGAACATGTGTAGACGGCGTGGGGTCCCAGGGCTGGAACGATCAGGTCGTCGCCCTTCCACCTCTTTACGAAGGGCTCGGCCCTTTCGATCTGGTCTGGCCTCATATCGAAGACGACCTCAGAGAGGAAGGCCCGAAGGCCCATCTCCTTCGTCGCCCTGGCCGTCTCGTCCATGAAGTAGTACATGTCGTTGTAGCAGGTGATCCCGCCCCTGATCATCTCGAGGCAGCCGAGCTTAGTCCCCCACCGGACGTCTTCGGCCGTCAGCTTCGCCTCCAGGGGCCAGATCTTCTCCGAGAGCCAGGGCAAGAGCTCCATGTCGTCGGCGTAGCCCCGAAATAGCGTCATGGCGAGGTGGGTGTGGGCGTTGACGAGGCCCGGTATCGCGAGCTTTCCGCTGCCATCGATCACCTCGCCGTCGCCGGACTCGTCGGCGACCCCGGGGCCGATCCCGGCGATCCGGGACCCGTCGATGGCGATGTTCACATCCCGGAGAAGCCTTCCGTCCTCCATGATCGAGAGGTCTTTGATCAGCATGATTTTCCCCTCTCCCGGCATCGACGTTAAAACTTTTGCAACCGTCCTGATCGCCAGGCTTAAAAAGTCCACGCTCCAACAAACCGGAGCGTGCTGAGGTAGCCAAGCGGCCTACGGCGCCGGTCTTGAACTCGGACCATCTTTTCTCAAGGAAGGCCCGACGGGGGAACCGGTGGTGCACTGCGCCTCGTGAGTTCAAATCTCACCCTCAGCGCCAATTTACCAATCGAAAACGGCTTTTAAATAGTCGGCTTCCTAAGTCAATGGAATCAGCCGGATGGCCTAAAGGGCGAAAAGATAGTTTTGCATGATTTCGACTCCGACCGGATGGAGGACCATTTCTCGCCTCGCTGTTGCCACCACTGGTTCACCATCCACCTCCGACGGGCGGGTATGCCCCGCGAATTTATCCAAAAGCTGAGGGGCGACGCCCGGAAAGGGGCAATCGACATCTATGATCACATCGACAGAAAAGAGCTTCGGAAGAGCTACCTCGCCCACATACCACAGCTGGGGATATAGCTAAGGGTATTTCCTTCACCATTTTTATTTAGGCCAAGATGAGGATCTACATAGACGAATCCATGGGTCATCGGTTAAGGAGTTTAAGCTACACAATATTTCCATTTTTCACACGAATTATGCGTCATCTAGATTTGATCCGATTTCAAGACTGACTTGATGTAGCCTTTTTGACCAAGCCAATCTCACCGTACTTGCTACCGAGATCGCTGCCTCATCGCGATTCTTGGTAGTGAACCAGCAGTGAGTTGATGTTATTTATACTATTACGTTCTATCTCATTGTGGGTGTAGCAAGATGGGTCGAAGAGGTCCAAAACCTGGATTCAATGATGTTGCATGTTCTAACGAGG
>NZ_JARFPL010000044.1:0-16031 GCF_029167205.1 Candidatus Methanocrinis alkalitolerans | reverse complement strand
ATCGGGAGAAAGCCAAATCCGGTTCTTGTCCCCTACCCTAACTTGAAGTACGCAAAGGTCTGCAAGAAAAGAAAAAACGGGCGGATCATAGAGGTGATACAGCGTATCGTTTATGGCAATCCGGAGGAAGTAATGCGATTGCTAGGAGTCGATTACGGCGGAAAGATCAATACTGCATACATTGAGCGAATAAATCTTACAATTCGCAACTCTTTAGCGAGATTCGTGCGCAAGAGCATGAATTGCAGCAAAATCCTGAGAAGGCATACTCACGCTCTGGACTTCTTCCAAGCATGGTACAATTTCGTCAAACCTCATAAGTCTCTGAGGTTAGAGGTCAATCAAGGTAGAAAGAGATGGATGCAGAGAACTCCCGCGATGGCTGAAGGACTCGTTGATCACGTCTGGACCATCAAAGAACTGATGACATTCCATTGGTCATCGGTTAAGAGAAGAATCGCAATGAGGCAGCGATCTCGGTAGCAAGTACGGTGAGATTGGCTTGGTCAAAAAGGCTACAGCAAGTCAGTCTTGAAATCGGATCAAATCTAGATGACGCATAATTCGTGTGAAAAATGGCAATATTGTGTAGCTTAAACTCCTTAACCGATGACCCATGGATGACATTCAGGGTGCCAATTCAATGAAACGAGTACACTACCTTTTTTTGAACGAAGGTCCAAAGCTCGTCAAGCTCAACCTTCGAGATGACGATGTCCTTCATGAGAGCTTTGTTTACCTCTTCGCTGTGCTCTGCAGCCCTCGAAAGCCAACGTCTCACTGTATCCAGCTTAACTTCTAGAACCTCGGCAACTCCGCGAAGACTCATGCCCTTCAGAATCATCTTCAATGCGATGAGGATCTCATCTTCTTCTGTCCTCAGATCATAAAAGACGGTGTTAGTCCTCCCGCAAAATACCCGACCACAGTGGCGGCAGATGTACTTTTGGACCTTCCCGCTTTTGGTCATATATGTACCGTTACCGATAACGTTTCCTTCGCCGGTTACACCATGCAAAGTACAATCTTCGTTAGGGCATGGCACATCTATGAACTTTGGCTTTGGACCCCTCCTTGCCATCTTGCTATCCCTCGATATAAATAGCATGTTACAAGTATAAAAATCAACCTATTGGGAGGTCACTACCCTCCGCCGGCAACGGCTATAAACCAGCGAGGCCAAAATGAGGCTGTTTTGTACCCTCACGCCAAAAGCTTCGAGCTTTTCATCGCCATAAGGCACGTCGCATCTCGCAGGCGCCAGACGATCCTGTCGGTGGGGGCCGTCGCCCTCGCCGTCTCCATATCCCTGATATTCACCTCCCTTGGGAACGGCTCCCAGATGGTCCTCACCGAGATCGTCGAGGAGAAGCTCCCCCACGTCCGGATCACCCCCGACGGGAAGGAGAAGTACATCCACCTCTACCGGGGGCTCCTCGATCGGGTCGCCGCCATCGAGGGGATCAGCTCCACTTCGGCGACCCTATCGACCCAGGCGACGATCTCCTTTAAGGAGAAGAGGAGAAACGCCCTCCTCCGAGGGGTCGATCCCACCGCTGAGGACGCCATCTACAAGATAAGCTCTTCGATGGTGGAGGGCGACTTCTTCGAGATCCAGGATGGAAAAAAGGTCGTCATGGGATCGAGGCTTGTGGAGAGGCTCGGCCTGAAGGTCGGCGACCGGGTCGATGCGACCTTTCCTCGGGCCAAGAGCACCGACCTCCTGGTGGTGGGGATCTTCGATACCGGAACCCCCCTCGACGAGACCGTCGCCTACGTCTCCCTCAGGACTGCGAAGGAGTTCCTCGACGAGGGGGACGTCGTAAACTCCATTGAGCTTAGGCTCTTCGATATATATGATGCGGAGAGGGTCGCCGCCGCCGTCGGGGACCTCGGCTACGAGGCCGCGCCCTGGCAGGAGACCAACCCCGAGATCGTCAGGTCTATCGAGGTCGGGGGGTTCTGGAGGTCCCTGTCCATCTTCTTTGTGATGATCATCGCCGCCTTCGGGATAGCCGCCATCATGAACATGCTCGTCCTGGAGAAGGTCCGGGAGATGGGGATGCTCCTCGCCCTGGGGGCGGACCGATCCGGCCTCCTCAAGATCTTCGTCCTCGAGTCTGGGGTCCTCGGCCTCTTGGGAGGCCTCCTCGGATCCGTTTTGGGCCTCTTGGGCATCCTTGCCCTGGGGAGCCTCAGGTTCGAGACGACGGCAGGGGGAAGGGAGCTCACCTCCATACCCCTGGTCATCGACCCCTGGAACTTTCCAGCGTACATAATCATGGCCGTCGCCCTCAGCCTCCTGGCGGGAGCGTACCCCGCCTATCGGGCTTCGAAGCTCGACCCCGTCGAGGCGCTCAGGGGCGCGGAGGCTGGGTGGAAGAGGCGGATGGGGTGGAGGCCGACGTTCCTCGAGGAGGTCCTGGCGTGCCGGTGCATCTCCCTGGGGTTTGAGACGGCAGTGGCCACGAGGCACATCATCTCCAACAGGAGGGGTACTGCCTTCACCCTCCTATCGGTGGGGGTGGCGGTGGGGGTCATCATAATGTCCCTGGGGATCACCGAAGGGGTCATAGGCGAGATCGTGGCCGGGACCATAGAGAAGAACCCCCACGTCTACATCGAGCCGAAGGAGGACGAGGAGTACCTCCACCTCTACAGGACCATATCTGAGCGGATCTGGGATCGCCCCGAAGTCGTCGCCGTCTCGCCCAGGCTCGTGGGCCAGGGGGCAGCCCGTTACCGGGATAACGTGGAGGGGGTGGAGTTCATCGGAGTCGACCCCGGCTCAGAAGACCTCCTTCTGAACGTCCAGGCCTCGATCCTCGAGGGAGACTTCTCGGATCTGAGATATGGGAGGAGGTCCGCCTTCATCGGGGTTAAGCTCGCAGAAAACCTCGGGATCAAGCCCGGTGATGCCTTCGACCTCGTCCTGAAGGACCGGACGGTGAGGCTGAAGGTGGCGGGTTTGGTGGAGAAGGGGACGGCGAAAGACTCGAACCTCGTATACATACCCCTCAAGACCGCCCAAGTCCTGGTGGGAGAAGGGGACGTCGTCTCAGAGATCGGCGTGAGGCTCTCGAACTTCGAGGACGCTCCAGCGGTGGCTGAGGATCTGGGATCCGCCCTCCACCTCGAGACGAGCACATGGCAGGACTTCAGCCGGGAGATCGCACGGTTTGTAGCCACCCAGTCGCGGATAAACCTCATCTTCTACTCCATGATCATCGCCATCTCCGGCTTCGTAATCGCCAACACCACCATCATGATCGTAAGCAGAAGGACCCGGGAGATCGGGATAATGATGGCTATGGGTGCAGATGAAAGGTCCATCCTCAGGATATTCCTCTTCGAGAACCTCATCCTCGCCCTCCCCGGAGGCATCCTGGGGTCGATCGTCGGCCTCGCCGCCGGAAGGACGATCGCCACCTTCGGACCCACCGGATTTGGGGACGTACCCCTCACCTTCACCTTGCGGCCGGAGCTCGTCGTCTACTCGATCCTCTTCGCCCTCTGCCTCAACTTCCTGGCGGGGCTCTACCCGGCCCTCAGGGCGTCAAAGCTCAATCCCGTCGAGGCGATGGCCCAGGACTGAGTTCCTCCGAAAGTCGGCATATTGACAAAAGGGGAGGGGAACATCTGCGAAGAGGCTCATAAGGGGGGGCTCATCACCTCACCACTATCTCGTACCCTCTCGCCTCAAGCACCTCTCTCATCTCATCGATATGGTCGAACCCCCGGGCCTCCACCTCCAGCTCGACCCTGGTTCTGAAGAGGGAATGGTCCAGGCCGCCCCTGGCATGATGGATCGATAAGACGTTTCCCCCCTCCTCTGCCACAGTGCCCAAAAGGCGGGCGAGGGAGCCGGGGACGTCGTCGATGCAGGCGGAGAATCTCATGATCCTCCCGTTCTTCATAAGCCCCTGCCTTATCACCCTCTCCAGGAGGGGCGGGTCGAGGTTGCCTCCGCTGATCAAAAGGACGACTTTGCCCCCCTTCGGGACCAGGACCTTTGAGGCGAGAAGGGCGGCCAGGGGCGCGGCCCCTGCCCCCTCCGCCAAGACCTTCTTCCTCTCCAGAAGGGCCAGGACCGCCGAGGCTATCTCCTCCTCCTCCACCAGGACCACCTCGTCGACGAGCTGGCGAATTATGGGATAGTTCGCCTCGCCGATCTCTTTGACGGAGATGCCGTCGGCGATGGACCTCTTCGCCTCGACCCTGACCCGCCTCCCCTCTCGGAGGGCCTGGTGGGCGGAGGGGCAGGCGGCGGCCTGGACCCCCACGATCCTCGTCTCGGGCTTCAACCCCTTTATCGCCGTGGCCACGCCGCCTATGAGGCCGCCTCCGCCGATGGGGACGACGACGACGTCAGGGTCGGGGAGGTCCTCCAGGATCTCAAGGCCCATCGTCCCCTGGCCTGTGATTATCTCCGGGTCGTCGTAGGGGTGGATGAAGAGCCTCCCGTCCCCTGCGATCCTTTTCGCGACGGAGATGCTCTCGGCGAGGCTATCTCCCGCCAGGATCACCTCTGCCCCGTACCCCTGGGTCGCCTCCTGCTTTCCCGCAGAGGCCCAGACCGGCATCACGATGGTGGCAGAGATCCCCGCGGCCCGAGCGGCGAGGGCGACCCCCTGGGCGTGGTTTCCTGCGGAGGCGGCGACGACCCCTCCGGTTCCCATCTCTTCACGACGGCGGAGGAGCTTGTAGGTGGCCCCCCTCACCTTGAAGGAGCCGCCTGTCTGGAGGCACTCCAGCTTCAGATAGACCTCTGCCCCCGCCATCCGGGAGAAGGTGGGGGAACGGACGAGGGGGGTGCGGATGACCCTCCCCTCCAAAAGCCTGGCCGCCCTCCTGACATCCTCCAGGCCGATTTCGGTTTTGAGCATCCCGTTCATCCCCTCTTCCCCTCAGAGGAGGGCCAGGGCTTCATCTCCCCTCATCCCCACCTCGACCCCAAGGCCGGCTGCCGCCCCGTTGACGTCCTTCACCTCTCCAGCCATGAGGTCCTCGAGGCCTTCTATCGAGCTTCCTCCGACGGGCTTAACCCTCGCCGCCGGGTATCCGAATCTGTCCAAGGCTGAGACGTCGAAGGCACCGCAGCCGACCAGCCCCTTGGTCCCCACCGCAAAGACGATATTTGCGGACCCCAGGGGGATGATGTACCCCTTAGCCACCCCGCCCTCGTATGCCAACTCCTTTTGAATCATAATAGTCCCCTTCCCAAGCAGCCTCTCCGCCGTCCATAGGCTCGGTGGCCCCGGGATCGAGCCCTTTTGGACCCATCTCGATTATCCCATCCTGAAGCCTGCGGCACCTCCGTCGAGAGGACGACATCGAGCTTTACTGCCGTCATAATCATCGATCGTTCATATATATCTAAACTGATATAGATTTTTCCAGCCCCGGCAAGAGGAGCGCTCCCCGCCCGGATATACTCTGGGCATCTGCCGCATATTATTCCCGCAGAAACTACTTAAAGATAAAAGTCGATTCATACCCGATGGATCAGCTCGTAGTCCTCCAGGAGATATTCGAGTCTTACATGAGGGGCGGATCATCTCGTTCCATAGATCCTAAATCGATCAGTGGCGATTGTGCTGATCTCGTTGCCGCCCTCCTGGAGAGCTTCGAAGAGGGGCAGATCGACGAGAATATCTGCATCAGGCTATTCAACTGTCTCTCCGACATTTATGATATCAAAAGGCTCGGGGACATCTGTAGGCTGGCGGGCCATCTTGGGGTTGCGGCGAGATGTTACAACAAGGCCCTATCCCTCACATCGGACCGGCACGTCAGGTCAGTCCTCCTCAACAACCTCGGCCAGGTTCACGCCCGGCAGGGGTACCTCGGCAGGGCGCTCCACCACTACGAGCTGGCGGCGGATGGGTTCACCGATCTCGGGGACGTCGGGTCTCTCGCCCACGTCCTCGGGAACATGGGGTCTGCCTACAGGTCGAGCCAGAATTATGATAAGGCTATGGAAAGCTGCCGCAAAAGCCTGGATATCTTCAAGAGCCTCCATGACGACTTCGGCGTCGCCCAGATGACCGGGAGCCTCGGCAGAATTTATGCCGAGACCGACGAATTCGACCTCGCCCTCCAGCACTACGAGAAGAGTCTATCGGACTTCGAGGGGCTCGGGGATCAGAGGCAGGTCGCCTGGCTTCTGAACCGAATGGGGCGGGTCAACGCCGAGATGGGGGAGGAAGAGGTCGCCATCGGCTACTACCACAAGTCCATGGAGATCTTCGAGGGGATCGGCCAGCAGCAGAACGCCGGGGTCGTCCTCTCCAACATCGGGCGGCTGTACCTGGACCGGGGCGACTACGATCTGGCCGCCGACCACCTGGAGACGAGCCTCGATCTGATCAGAAAGAGCATGCAGCCGGTCCGTGCCAACGCCGTGTCGTGGCTATCTGCCGCCAGGTCGATCCAGGCCCGGGAACTCCACCAGCAGGCGCTCCATTCCGTCGGCGGTGCGGATGGAGAGCGGTCCGGGATGGACCTCTTCGTGGAGGCGTCGATGAAATACGCCGCCGTCGGAGAATGCTACTCAGAGCTGGCGGCGACCCAGGGGGTGGGCCTCCCCGAGCTGGAGGTGTTGGCGGGGATAGCACGGTTCGCCTCCGCCCTGGTGATACTGGAGACGGAGGACGACGCCGATAAGGCGATCAAGCTGGCGGAAGAGGCGGTGATGGCCTTAAACTACGCCCTCTCGAAGACGGAGGACGACCAGGAAACCCCCTCCGTCGAGGGGTTACGCCGGAGCATGATGGGGGTGAAGGAGGCCTGGCGCATCGCCCTCGCGAAGGACGAGCCCTGGCAGCTCACTGACGTCGTCGCCGACGCCACCGAGCACTTCACCCAGGGGGTCCTCCAGCTCAGCTCCACTGGGAGGGGCTGCAAAGAGGCGTGCGGACACCTCCTCCCGGCCTTCAAGAACCTGGGAAGGTCCATGACGGCGATGCTCAAGGGCGAACCCCCGGGAGACCTCTCGGATAGCATGACCTATCTCAAGCGGGCGGAGAGCGCCTTCGAGCTCGCAGCCCCCGACCTGGGGATGATAAGCCCCTTCCAGATCAGAGAGGCCCGCTTGATGGTGGAGAGGCTCCAGGATATCGCAAAAGATGGGAAGGCACAGAGGGGGCTTCTTCTGGAGACGTATCAGAGGGCGCTCCTCCTCATGGGCAGGGTCCTCACCAGGGCGGCCCTTAAAGAGGCGGCGGAGCTGGAGGTCGTCAGGACCTGGGACGAGTCCATGAACCTCTCGGAGGAGAGGCCCCTCGGCAAACCGAAGCCTAAGGCTGCGACCCCCATGGAGATGGGAGAGCGGCGGTCGGCCTCTACGGAGGCAGAACCGATGGAGGATCGGGAGGCCCTCCCCGATGATGGAGGGGAGGGTCGGATCTCGAAGTTCCCCCTGATCCGCCCCGTCGAAGACGTCCTCATCCAGGAGGGCAGTCCGTCGTTGGGAGGGTCCGTCAGATCGTCAGAATCGCTCTACCGTCCGGATGGGGGGTTGCCTCTGGACCTGCCCCTCGAAGAACCCCGGGGGGCAGTGGAGGGGACGACGTCGACGATCGAGGGCCCCGACCCCTTCGAATCGCCATCTTCCCATGGTATTTTGAAGAATCCCGCATGCATTGATTCTGCGGGGTTCAAGGCTCGCCGGAGATCTCCGGTAAAGTACATCTCCAAATTCGCCACCGTCCTTGGGGCGGACCTCGGAGGGATCCTCTCGGGAAGGTCGCAGTTTCGGACCCCGCGGTTGCAGAGGTGGTCCACCAGGGCGGTTCTGGAGTTTCTGGTCATCAGAGGGTTCAGCCTATTTTTGGCCCTCGTATTCCTCTACCTCCTCATCGACCTGACCCACTACTTCATATAGGTCAGAGCCGAAACGGGAGCCCGACCTCGATGTTGGGGCCGACGATCTTCAGGACGCCCCTGCCATGGGCCGTCCGCTCTTGAGACCACCATCATGAAGAGACGAAAGCTAGAGATGATCATGGAGGGGTTGGAGGGGTTCTCCGCCCCCGACCCCAGCCTTGAACAGTACGTCACCCCCGCTTCCATCGCCTCCCATCTCCTATATTCCGCCCTCCTGCGGGGGGACCTGGAGGGGACGGTCTGCGACCTTGGGTGCGGTACAGGGACTCTGGCGATAGGGGCCGCCCTCCTGGGGGCGAGGTCCGTGGGGGTCGAGCTCGACCCCTCCGCCCTCAAGATCGGCGTGGAGAATGCGAGCCGTCTTGGCGTCGACGTCGATTTCGTGAGGGGCGACGTCACCTCCATAGTCTTGCGAGGCGTCTCGACGGTGGTGATGAACCCCCCCTTTGGGGCCCAGAAGGGGAGCCGTGGGGATCGTCCCTTCCTCAGAAAGGCGACGGAGATGGGAGAGGTGGTCTACTCGATCGCCAACGCCGGAAGCGAAGGGTTCATTAGACGGTTCGTAGAACCCTGTAAGGTCGAAGAGGTCGAGAAGATCGCCTTTCCCCTCAAACGCTCCCTGGCGTTTCACACGAGGGACGTCAAGATCATAGAAGTCGAATTATATCGGATAATTTGCAGGTGAACCATAATATGCGATCCAATTTTGTAATCCCCGGTGAAGTCGTCGGCACCGCCGAGGAGTTCCTCCCCGGCGAAGGCACCTACGTAAGAGGAGAGCACCTCCGGGCATCGACTACGGGGGTGATCGAGGTGGACGCCAAAAACAGGTCTGCAAAGGTCCTTCCCAGGATAAACGCCCCCGTAACGCTGAGGAACGGGGACGTGGTAGTCGGCCAGATAACAGACCTGAAAGAGAGCCTGGCGATCCTCCGGCTCGCCTTCAAGAGAGGATGCGAGGAGAGGCCGATCCACAATTCAGAGGCGCTGATCCACATATCCAGGGTCAAGAACTCCTACGTCAAGGATATCCGCTCCGTCCTCGGCCTCAGGGACATCATCAAGGCGAAGATAATCGACGATACGCCCACCATAGGCCTATCGATAGTCGACGGCGACCTGGGGGTGGTGAAGGCATACTGCGGAAGGTGCGCAACCCCCCTGCGTATCGAGGGTGATCGGCTCGTATGTCCCGACTGCGGACAGGTGGAGTCCCGGAAGCTCAGCACCGATTTCGGAACCGGGGTGATCAGATGAACGTGAAGATCCTGAAAAAGACCGAAGACGAGCTCCACCTGGAGTTCGAGGGGGATAGCCACACCCTCCTCAACCTCCTGAGGACGGAGCTTCTGAAGGACGATAGAGTCCTCCTCGCCACCTACGACGCCAAGTTTCCGATGATGACCAACCCCATATTCCGGCTGAAGACCCGAAAGGTCGATCCCGTCCTCCTCCTCAACGAGGTCGCCGTCAGGATAGCCGGGTTATGCGAGGAGTTCGAAGAGGAGTTCAGAGCAGCGGTCGGATGATAGAGATAGACGGGTCCTTCGGCGAGGGCGGGGGGCAGATAGTGAGGACCGCCGTCGCCCTCTCGGCGGTCACCGGCGACCCCGTCCGGATAACGAGGATCAGGGATAATAGGCCAAAGCCGGGCCTCTCGCCCCAGCACGCTACGGCGATAAAGGCTCTGGCCAGGGTCGCCGACGCCGAGATCCAGGGGGTGAAGCCGGGGTCGGCCGAGATAATTTTTCGGCCCCGAGATCTCCGGGGCGGCGAGTACGAGGTCGACATAGGGACCGCCGGAAGCGTCACCCTCCTCATCCAGTGCCTCCTCCCCGCCCTAGTCTTCGCCGACTCTCCAGCGACCCTGATCGTCCGGGGCGGAACCGACGTCCGATGGTCGCCGACGATCGATTACCTATCGCGGGTCGCCCTTCCCGCCTTCGGCGAGTTCGCCGTCAGATCGACCCTATCCTGCGAGAGGCGAGGCTATCACCCCAGGGGCGGAGGGATCGCCGTCCTGAAGACGGTCCCGGGAAAGCTTCAGAGGGCGGATCTCTCCCCCTCGAAATTCGGATCTGTCGATGGGGTCTCTCACTCATCAAACCTCCCGGAGCACGTCGCTCGAAGGCAGGCGAAGGCGGCGAGAGAGATCCTGAAAGGTGCGGGGTATAGAGCCGAGATAGGGTGCGAAGCCACGAATCTTCCCTCCACCGGGAGCGGGATCACCCTCTGGTCGGGGAGGAAAGGGGCTAGCGCCCTCGGCGAGCGGGGGCTTCTGGCTGAGAAGGTGGGGGCCATGGCTGCAGAGGAGATGGTGGCTGAATTAGGGTCGAAGGCGGCGGTAGATCGCCATCTATCGGACCAGCTCGTCCCCTACCTCGCCCTGGCAGGCGGATCTTACACCGCGCCCATGGTATCGAGCCACGCCTCGACGAACATCTGGACGGCTCAAAGGTTCCTGGACGTCAATATATCCGTCGAGGAAGGAGAGGTGGCGATCTTCAGGGCTGACCCCTGAACGGAGACCTCTTTATATTTTTCTCTAATCTCCCTCTGTCATCCAAGCCGTAAGGACGAAAGATTTTCCCTAGACCCGGCTGTACCTCAGCAGCTGGGACTCTATGTAACCCCTCACCTCCCCGCCCCTGAAGACCCCGGCGTGCCCCTCGCAGAGGATGTCCGCCTCCAGCTCCAGAAGCTTCTCCATCGACCTTTTCCATTCGGAGATATCTGAACCCCAAACGTCGCTGAAGGGTCCGTGGACGTCCTGGCCGAAGAGGACCCTCCCCTCTCCCATATCAATATAAGCGGCGATGGACCCGGGGGTGTGGCCCGGGGTGGCTATGAAGTGAAACTCCAGGTCCCCGATCTTTTGAGCCGTCTCATCTCCTCCCAGAATCGTATCTATCTTTTCGGGCCAGTACTCGATTCCGTAGAGGTCGGCGGCGGTGAGGGCGGGATCGCCGAGCTCGATGGCGTCCCGGTCTCTTCGGTGAGCTATCACCCTGCAGCCGGTCGCCTCTTTGATCCTGGATATCCCTCCAATGTGGTCGATGTGGCCGTGGGTGGCGACGAGGTGGCTGATCCGGCTAGGCTCGAAGCCGAGGGCCTCGACGTTTGACAGGATCGCTCCGGCGCCGGAGCCGGCCCCAGCGTCGATCATGACGAGCTTCGGGCCAGCGTCCGCGAGGTAGACGCAGCAGTCGGCGGGGTGGGATATCCCTGCGCCCCCAACCAGATATATCCCCCTCCAGATCTCTTTCGGCTCCATAATGGTCGCTAGAGGGGTTTGCTCTTACTTAGACCTCACCGCTTCGGGTCTCAGGTACGCCCTTTATCGTCACGATCCTTATCGACGCCGTCGTTCTCTTCAAGATCCTCATCATCGCGATCTTCGCCGCGACGATCTTTCCGTTCGAGTTCTTTTCCGTCACCTTCCTCCTCGGCGCCTTCGATCTCGGCGTCCTCCCTGAAGGACCGAAGCCTCTTGATGCTCATATTGTGCTCCAGGACCAGGACCCCGGCGATGAAGGCCAGGAGGAGGAGAAAGAGCCTGAAGGCCCTGGGGGCGCCCTCCCTGTAGAAGCTGACGTCGATATACGCCCTCTTCTCCGGGTCGGTCCAGATGAGGGTGGTCCTCCCGTCGAGGGTTCCTACAGCGTCGGGGTCCGGCCGTGCCCTCCCCAGGATCCGATCGCCGGTGGCGTACCCTTCGGGGAGGACGACCCTCACCGATTCGCCCTCCTCGACGGGGGCGACGAATCTCTGTTCCGAGATGGGGATGGTGTAGCTCATCTGGCCTCTGACCGGCCGATGGGAGACGACCTGGTACCGGTAAGATCCCCGCCAGAACTGGACCTCCGTCTCAACGGGGACCGTCGATCCCTGGGAGTCAAAGAGGATTATCTCGACCTTGTAGGGGAGGGTGAGGTCGAAGCTAGTCCCGTTGGCCGGGACTATAGCCTCCGCCTCGGACCTTCCGAGGATGTAGGTCGTCCCCGCGAAACCGTCGGAGACGAGCCCCTGGGACGACGGCGCCGTCGCCAGGAGTATAAGGGGCAAGAGGAGGATCAGATCCTTCGGCCATCTCGGATCAGCTCTTCGGTCCATATCATCCATCCCCTCTATCGCCATCGATGATCTAAGATCCCGGCTCAGGCTGGCTGGCCTCTCCGGGGCGGCCGCCCTCCAGGAGAGGTCGCCGACTTCCCACGAACCGGATGGGATAAAAACTTCCCCATCGACAACTTATTATCGGCTCAATGCCCATGGCCGAGGTCGCCTATATGAACGCCACCGACGCCGGGGGGGTCCCGAAGGGGAAGGTCAGGATCAGGAGGTTTGAGCCCCGCGACTTCTCCGAGGCGGTGGCCCTCGACTCCCAGGCCGGTGGCGGCCACGATCCCTACCTCCTCACCTTCTTCTACGAGAACTACCCCACCACATTCCTGGTGGCGGAGAAGGACGGGAAGGTCGCCGGGATGGTCCTGGGGTTCCGGCAGACTCCGATGGAAGGAAGGGTATTCTGGCTCGCGGTCCGGTCCGGGGACTGGGGGAGGGGGATCGGCGGAAGGCTGTTGAAGGAGCTATTGGAGATCTTCCGGAGGCTCGGGGTGATGGAGGTGATCCTGGAGGTCCGGGCGGCGAACAAGAGGGCCCAGAGCCTCTACATCGACCTGGGCTTTGAGATCTATACCACCTGCAATAGCTACTACCCCGACGGCGAGGCGGCGATCATCATGAGAAGGCCGCTGTAGCCATCCGTAAAATCTCCATATGACTTCCCGCATCTCTTCAACCCCTGTCGAAAGGTTGAACTAGGTGGCCTCTTTTGTAGCTGGCTATAACGAAGGTGGTTTTATTTGCAGTTGCTCTTGATCCACTCTGATTATATCGAGTTTGAGGCAAAGAGGCGCACTCCCGTCGCCGAGGACGTGGGAGAGGCGGAGAAGGCGGGACGGATGGAGGAGGCTCTATGCGCCTTCATCGCCGTCGAGAAGATCGACGAGGATGACGTCTCTGCGGTCGTAGCCGCAGGAGCAAAAGAGATCGCCTCCGTGGCGGAGCAGGTGAAGACCAAAAGGATCATGCTCTACCCCTACGCCCACCTCAGCTCCAGCCTCTCTTCCCCTGCCGCGGCCGTCGAGGTCCTCCGGGGGCTGCAGGAGGCTCTCCAGGAGGAGTACGAGGTGGCAAAGGCCCCCTTCGGCTGGTACAAGGCCTTCAGGCTCAGCTGCAAGGGCCATCCCCTCTCGGAGCTCTCCCGGTCCATAAGGGTCGGCGAGGGGGCAGGGGCCGAGGCAGGGGCGGCCGCACCGGCCGCGGCCGAGGACTTGCCCGAGGCGGCGGAGAAAGAGGAGGTAGTCTCGGAGGCTCTGAAGGCCGAGGCTAAGGCTGTATCCTTCTGGAAGATCATGACCCCCGACGGCCTCATGGCAGATCCGGAGAAGTTCGACTTCAGGGGCCGCGAGAACCTCGGAAAGTTCGTCAACTACGAGATATCCAAGAGCAGGGCAGTCGAGTCCGTCCCGCCCCACGTCGAGCTGATGAGACGCCTGGAATTGGTCGACTACGAGCCTGGCTCCGACTCGGGGAATATGAGGTACTACCCCAAGGGGAGGCTCGTCAAGTCCCTACTGGAGTCTTACGTCCTGGAGAGGGCGGCAGATATGGGGGCGATGGAGGTGGAGACGCCAATCATGTACGACATGAACCACCCCACCCTCAAAAAGTACCTCGATCGTTTCCCGGCGAGGCAGTACTCCATCGAGGCGGAGAAGAGGAGCTTTTTTTTGCGATTTGCTGCCTGCTTCGGCCAGTTCCTGATGAGCCACGACATGACCCTCTCCTACCGGTCCCTCCCCCTCAAGATGATCGAGATGACCCGCTACTCCTTCCGCCGGGAGCAGCGCGGCGAGCTGGTGGGGCTGCGCAGGTTGCGGGCCTTCACCATGCCGGACATGCACACCCTCTGCGCCGACATGGCCGAGGCGACGGCGGAGTTTGAGAAGCAGTACGAGACCTCGATATCGGTCCTGGCGGAGGCGGGCCTCGATCTCGACGACTACGAGGTGGCGATCAGGTTCACCCGGGAGTTCTACGAAGAGAACCGGGAGTTTGTCGAGGGGCTCGTCGGAATCGTCAACAAGCCGGTCCTCATCGAGATGTGGGAGGAGCGGTTCTTCTACTTCGTCCTTAAGTTCGAGTTCAACTTCGTCGACGCCCTGGACAAGGCCTCCGCTCTCTCGACGGTCCAGATCGACGTCGAGAACGCCGACCGCTACGAGATAGACTACGCCGACGCAGCCGGAGCCCTCAGGCGGCCGGTGATCCTCCACTGCTCGCCATCCGGCGCCATCGAGAGGCTTATGTTCGCCCTCCTGGAGAAGGCCCACCGCGTCTCCGTCGAGGGGAAGGTTCCGATGCTGGCAACCTGGATATCGCCGACCCAGGTGAGGGTGATCCCGGTGGCCGAACGCCACCTCGCCCGGGCCTTAGAGGTCGCCGGGGCGATAGGCTTCAGGACCGACGTCGACGACCGGGACGAGACCGTCGGCAAAAAGATCCGGGACGCCGGAAGGGAGTGGATACCTTACGTCGTCGTCATCGGCGACCAAGAGCTGGAGTCTGGCAAGCTCGCCGTCACCGTCAGGGCAGAGTCGCAGCCCAAGAAGCCATACAAAGTCGAGATGGCCCCAGAAGAGCTGAAGGCCCGGATCGGATCGGAGACGGCCGGCAAGCCGTGGAAGAGGCTTCCCCTGCCGGTGAAGCTCTCGGAGAGGCCACGGTTCATCTGAGATGGCGATCGGGCGGGGAGGGCGCCCTTTAAGCTTCCCCTTTTTGCCGCCTTTATCAGTAGACCTTTTTCTCCCTTCAGCTGTAGCATAGTTCGATGGTGTAGCTGCGCCCGCTCTCGTAGTAGTCGTTGAAGGTGCAGGTGATCCCAGAGCCGCTGGCCCTTATCGTATGCCATCGGTCGCCCGGAACGGTGAAGGTGTATATCCCGTCCCGGACGTCTCCACCCCAGCCGTCGGCCCCTATCCTGGAGCCGTCGAGGTATACGCTGTAGCCCTTGAGGGAGGTCGACTCGAGGGTCACCCTGGCGGACCCGTAGCCTTGGGGCACAGTCCCGGGCCCCGGCGGCGAGGCGGGCCATGTTCCCCGCCTCACATCCACCACCACGGCGTTGCTGATCTCATCTCCGACGGAGAAGAGGAGGAGGTACCTGCCCAACTCTTCGGCCCTGAAGGTGAGGAGGCTGTAGCCTGTATATATCGAAAGCCTTTTTTGGACCGTCTTCTCGGCAGGAGTTATCTCGTAGAAGGTGGCCCACCCCCCGCCGGGGGAGTAGGCCACAAGCCTCAGATAAGCGCCTTGCGGGACTATGGCATACCCCGTCCAGCTCCTGGCCCCCAGAATCCAGAGGCTTTCGGCCCCAGGGAAATACGTCTGATAATAAGAGCCGGATATGGGTTTGCCTCCGGGGCCGGTGGCATAAATATCCGGCGTCCCCGATATATAGTACCTATCGACCTCCATCCCGGTGGGGGCGGTCAGGCTGAAGTACTCCGAGTAGATGGAGAACTCCGAGGTCGATGGCCAGGTCGGCACTTCAATGCCGTAACTTTCCGGATGCTTCTCGCTCATTATCCAGGGGCCGCCAAGGCCCATCTCGAAGAGGATCTCCGCCTCCCTCTCGCCGGGCTCGTATTCGAGCTGGGCGGAGGAGAGGGCGATCATGGTGAGGATGATGCAGGCCGTCACCAAACCATTTTTGGCGAGATCCCTCCGGAGGGCTCCTTTGCCGCAGATTCGAGCCTCGCCACCCTTTAGTCCGTCAATTTCAAACATAAAACCCACTCCAAAGCAAATGGCCCGTTCGGGCTACAATCAGATCGACCATATTGGCTCGGAAAATATTTAAGAATACCGCGCCGTCTCTGCGGTTTTTCGCGTCTTGATATCTCCTCACTTAAACAGATTCCATTGGTCATCGGTTAAGGGAAAAATCGCGGTAACTATTCAGCCACCATGGCCATATAACGCAATTCCTTCAGAGACGCCCTCACAATAGGGTTCGGTTAAGTGGCAGCTGAAGGAGGAACATAGGGCTTTCCCTCAAACGCACCTTGAATTGCATC
>NZ_JARFPL010000043.1:0-16240 GCF_029167205.1 Candidatus Methanocrinis alkalitolerans | reverse complement strand
TACGCCCATCAGTCTCTGCACGAAGCTTTTCCGGTAGCTCCTCAGTATTTTGTATAGTTACAATATCTCCCTTCATAAGATCTATTTTGTCTGTTCTATTATATCAATTTAGTCGTAAGACTATAATGATGGCCAACGTCGCTGGAAATCAAGATCGTCTGCCATGGCGGCAGGCCTTACAGATCATATCTGGACGATTGAAGAGCTTATGAGGACTGTCGTAGTTCCTAATTGTATCAACTCAAAATAGGGAGACTACCTGAAATCTGGAGAGGGGTAATAAGAGGATAAACCCCTCTTCAAGATGGCAAGTTCTCCCAAGGTCTTATTTGGTAAGCCTTTACTCAATCCAATACCCTCAGTGTAAGTCTTTAGACAAACATGAAGCTATATACACTTTTCCTGGTCGCAGTCGAGTTACAAATTTCCAGAGGCCACCGCGGGTCGCGTACTCGCTCTACTGAAAATCGCCACTCGAACCGAATTCAAGGGACTTATTTTCCGCCAAACAGCCATTACGTCACCCGTTAGCGCTATTCAGTAATCTGGGTACGCGACCCCACCGCGAAAGCAGATTATATAACCACCTAGCCAGATCGTCTCTCTCATGGACGCTCCAGCCATCGCCGCCACCGGCCTTACTATGCGGTTCAACGGCTTCGCAGCCGTCGACGGGGTAGACCTCAGGATCGAGAAGGGTGAACTATTCGGCCTCCTCGGCCCCAACGGCGCGGGAAAGAGCACCATCATCAAGATGCTGACGACGATGCTCCGCCCCTCGGCCGGGTCGGCCGCGGTCTGGGGCTATGACATTAAAAAAGAGAGGGACGCCGTTCGTAGCTCCATCGGCGTCGTCTTCCAGGACCCGTCCGTGGACAGCCAGCTCTCGGGCCGGGAGAACCTCGACTTCCACGGCCGGATGTACGGGATGGACCGAAAGACCCGCGAGGCGAGGGTGGCCGAGGTCCTGGAGCTCGTCGACTTGACGGAGAAGGCCGACGTGCTGATGGAGGACTACTCCGGGGGGATGCAGAGGAGGCTGGAGATCGCCCGGGGTCTGATGCACCACCCCAATGTTCTCTTCCTCGACGAGCCGACCCTGGGCCTCGACGCCCAGACCAGGAGGTACATCTGGCGGTACATCGAGAGGATGAACGAGGATGAGGGCGTTACCGTCGTCCTGACAACTCATTATATGGAAGAGGCAGACCACCTCTGCAAGAGGGTCGCCATCATCGACCAGGGGAGGATCGTCGCGTTGGATACGCCAGAGAGCCTGAAAGACCTCATCGGCGCCGACATCGTCACCCTGGAGGTTGACGACTCCGTCACCGACGATCAGGTCCGGGCCGTATCGGACGTCGACGGGGTCGAGGCCGCCGACCGGACCGGCTCGATCCTGAGGCTCAGCGTCGACCGGTCCGAGGCCCGGATCCCCGAGATCATCCTCTCGGCGAGCCGGGCCGGGCTTCTGATCAGGTCGGTCAGCATGCACGAGCCGACCCTCGAGGACGTCTTTCTCAAGTTCACCGGCAAAAAGATCCGGGAGTCGGAGTCGGCCGGGGCCGGTCGGATGGCGGCGGTCCAGAGCAGGATGAGGACGAGGAGGCACTGACATGCTTCAGATCAACATCTACGCCATCTACAGCCTGTGGCTCCGGGAGATGATCCGCTTCTTCAGGCTGAAGAGCCGGGTCGTCGGTTCCCTCGCCCCGCCCTTCTTCTTCCTCGCCTTCCTGGGCTTGGGCTTCGGGTCGGCGGCGATGCCGGCGATCCCCGAAGAGGTGGGCTACGTCAGCTTCCTCGCCCCGGGGATCATCGGGATGACGCTCCTCTTCTCCTCGACCTTCGGAGGGCTCTCGATGCTCTGGGACCGGGAGTTCGGCTTTCTCCGGGAGATCATGGTTGCCCCGGTATCGAGGCTCTCCATCGTCATCGGAAGGACCGCCGGCGGGGTCACCACCGCCGTTTTGCAGGGGCTCATCATCCTCGTCCCCGGCGTCGCCATGGGCCTGGAGATCTCCGGCCTTCCGGGCTTTCTCCTCTCCCTCGTCTTCATGCTCCTCATCGCCACCACCTTCAACAGCCTCGGCCTCGCCTTCGCCTCCCGGATGAAGGACATGTCCGGCTTCTCATTGATCATGAACTTCATGGTCTTCCCGCTATTCCTCCTCTCGGGGGCGCTATTTCCCATATCGAACTTCCCCGGGTGGCTCCAGACCCTATCTCTCTTCAACCCCCTCACCTACGGCGTCGACGGCCTGCGGGGCTCCCTCATCGGCGTCAGCGCCTTCCCCCTCGCCCTCGACATGTTGATCCTGGCCGGATGCTCCGTAGCGGCCCTGAGCCTCGGAGCCTACCTCTTCGAGAAGAGCGACGTGGAGTGACTGCGGCTCCGGTGGGGTCGGTCCTGCCCCGATAAGGGGTGACGGCCGGAGGGCCGAGCTTCAGGAACGATCCGGGAAAACGATTTAACCGGGGCGGCTGAGAGTGAGGGCATGCTCCCCCTCCTCCTGTGGACGGCGGTCTTCGTCGCCGGCCTCGCGGTCCTGGTGAAGGCCTCGGACTCCTTCACCCAATCCGCCGAGAGGATCGGCATCTCCTTCGGGATCTCACCCTTCATCATCGGCGTCACCATCGTCGCCGCCGGGACCTCGACCCCGGAGCTCGTCTCGTCGGTCCTGGCGGTGATGAAGGGCTCTTCGGAGATGGTGGTGGGTAACGTCATGGGCTCCAACGTGACGAACGTCTTCCTCATCCTGGGCCTCTCCGCCATCGTGGGAAAGAAGATGGTCACAGGCTACGAGCTCGCCAACGTCGATCTCCCCCTCTTCGTAGGCTCAGCGCTCCTCGTCTCGGTGATGGTCTGGGACGGGATCTACAGCATCCCCGAAGCCCTCCTCAGCCTCGCCCTCCTCCTCGTATACCTCATCTACGCCCTGAGAGCCGAGAGGGTGGCGGAGGAGGTGAGGGCGAGGTTTTTGGAGGAGGAGGGGATCGCCCAGCCGAAGAGGAGGAAGCTCAGCCCCAAGGTCTACATGAAGCTGGTCATGAGCGCCTTCTTCCTCTACCTGGGAGCCAACTATACCGTCGTCTCGGTGGTGAAGCTCTCGGAGATGGTGGGGATAGGGACCGAGATCATAGCCGCCAGCGCCGTCGCCCTGGGGACGTCCCTTCCGGAACTCGTCGTCTCCGTCAGGGCCGCCGCCATGAACAAGCCGGAGCTGGCCATAGGGAACGTCCTGGGGTCGAACATCTTCAACTCCCTGGGGATCATGGGGATCTCGGCGCTCTTCGGCACCCTCGTCATCCCGGCGGCGATTACCGGCTTCGTCATGCCGATGATGATCGTCGCCACCCTCCTGTACTTCGTTATCATCTGGGAGAAGGAGATCACCCTCTGGGAGGGGTGGATGCTGGTGATATTTTACGTCTTCTTCCTGGGGAAGCTCTTCGCCCTCTTCTGAGGCGGCGATGGATGGACGGGATAAAATATTTAATGCTTTGAAGAAAGAGATCCTCCCATGCTCAAGAGGTTCCTTCCCCTCCTCTTATTCACCGCTCTTGCGGCGTCCCTCTGGGCTCTCAATTACGTCTACCCAAACCCCCTCCTCCACAGGGCCTTCATCACCGCCGTCGCCGTCGCCATAATCCATCTCCTCTTCAAACACCTATTCGAGGAGCTTCTCATCGGGAGGATAACCGTCTCCAAGACCAGGTACTCCTTTCGAAAGACGGTCTCGATACTTTACCTCGTGGTCCTCGTCGCCGTCGTCATGAACATCTGGATCGAGAACACCCAGAGCCTCCTCGTCTCCTACGGTATCATCGCCGCGGGCCTCGCCGTAGCCCTTCAGGATCTCTTCAAAAACTTCTTCGGAGGGGTTGTCATCTTCGTCACCGGGTTATACCGGGTCGGCGACAGGGTCGAGATCGGCTCGATGATGGGAGACGTCATCGACATCGACATACTCTATACCACCCTCATGGAGATGGGGGAGTGGATGTCGGGAGACCAGGCCACCGGCAGGCTGACGATGATACCGAACGGGTACATCCTCTCCGGTTCGGTCAACAACTACACCAAAGATCACTCCTTCCTCTGGGACGAGATCAGCGTCCCCATAACCTACGACAGCGACTGGAAAGAAGCGGTGACAAAGATCCTCGCCGTCGTCAGGAGGGAGACGGCCGGCGTCGGCCGAGACGCCGAGGAGAGCCTCTCAGCCCTGAAAGAGAAGTACTACCTCCCCAGGAAGGTGGTGGAGCCCGCCGTCTTCATCACCCTGACAGACAACTGGGTAAACTTCGACATAAGATACGTGACGATGGTGAGGGAGAGGAGGAGTACGAAGAGCAGATTGAGCCGGTTGATCCTCGAAGAGATCGAGAAGTCCGATGATATTAAGCTCGCCTCCACCACCATCGATATCGTCGGATTTCCCGAATTTCAGCTCAGGGCCGGCGAGACGGGCCCGGAGAATGGGGGTCGATAATGGCCCGGCACTTGAAGATCAGGACCAATAAGGTGGGCCTGCCCCCGGGGACCCTCGTCCACGTCGGCGAAGAGAGGACCGAACCCGTCCGGATCACCGTCATGGACTACGACCAGGACCAGCTCCGCGAGTTCTGCCCTACATCCATAGATCAGTGCTCCGATTATAGGGACCGCCCCTCAGTCACCTGGATCAAAGTCGTGGGGGTCCACAGGCCGGAGGTGGTAGAGATGATCGGCAACTGCTTCGGCATCCACCCTCTCGTCCAGGAGGACGTGGTCCACACCGAACAGAGGCCGAAGATGGAGGACTTCGACGATTACATCTTCATCATCCTGAAGATGCTGAAGAGCGTCGATGACGGTGCGGGGGATGAGCAGATCAGGTCGGAGCAGCTGAGCCTGATCGTAGGCAGGGGTTTTCTCATCTCCTTCCAGGAGACTGAGGCAGACGTCTTCGATCCCGTCAGGGATCGGATCAGAAAGTCGAAGGGGAAGATCAGGAGAAAGGGGGCGGACTACCTCGCCTACTCCCTGATAGACGCCGTCGTCGACCAATACTTCTTGATCCTGGAGGAGGTGGGTGAAGAGTTGGAGGTCCTGGAGGAGGAGCTCTTGGCCGGCCCCGCCCCCGACGCCTCCCAAAAGATCCACCGGATGAAGCGGGAGATGATATTCCTCCGAAAGTCGGTCTGGCCCCTCCGGGAGGTGATAAGCCGCCTCTCCCGGGGCGAGTCGGAGATCTTCACCGAGCCGATGGGGATCTACTTCCGGGACGTCTACGACCACACCGTCCAGGTGATCGAGGCGATCGAGACCTTCAGAGAGATCCTCTCGGGGATGCTGGAGATCCACCTATCCTCCATAAGCAACCGGATGAACGAGGTGATGAAGGTCCTGACGATCATCGCCACCATCTTCATACCCCTCACCCTCGTCGCCGGGATCTACGGTATGAACTTCGAGTACATGCCGGAGCTCCGCTGGCGATACGGATACCCCGCGGTCCTGGTCTTAATGGCGTCGGCAGGGGCTATCATGCTCATCTACTTCCGGAGGAGGAGATGGATTTGAAGGTTACTGACGGGTGATAGCGTGATACTTCGATTGATAGAGATGGTCATCCCGGAGGAGGAGAGGGAGGGGCTTGAGAGGGTGCTGACGAGGGGCGGCCAGACGCTCCTCGGAATCTGGATCGAGCCGGTCCAGGGGGTCTGGGATAGGCCGCTCAGAGGGGTCTGGAATAAGAGCTTCGATAAAAGGGAGATCCTCGTTCGGATCCTCGTCTCAGCAGAGGAGTCGGAATCGGTTATCAACATGCTGGACGCGCGGTTCAAGAAGGTGGCCGGGTACAGGATAGTCGTCCTCCCGGTGACGGCGTCTCTTCCGAGGCCCCACATAGACGAGATGGAGCAAGAGGCTAAACCTTCCACAACCAAAGGCAAGAACAAGAAGGGAAGCGAGCGGATCGGAAGGGAGGAGCTATATGCGGAGGTCGCCTCCGTCGGCGTCTCAAAGGTCTACGTCTTCATGGTCATCCTCTCTTCCATCGTCGCCGCCTTCGGCGTTCTAAAAGATAACGTAGCGGTCATCATCGGGGCGATGGTCATCGCCCCCCTCCTCCTTCCCAACGTCTCCCTCTCTCTTGCGACGATCCTTGCAGACTTCGGCCTCGCCAGGAGGGCTCTGAAGGCTAATGTGGTGGGGGTGGGAACCGCCATCGCCATCTCCTACGCTCTGGGGTCCTTCCTCCCCGTCGATCCGGGAGGCTCCGAGATCGCCTCCAGGACAGTGGTGGGGCTCGGCGACGTCGCCCTCGCCCTCGCCTCGGGGAGCGCTGGCGCTCTGGCCTTCACCACCGGGGTCTCCGCGACCCTCATCGGGGTCATGGTGGCGGTGGCCCTCCTCCCTCCTCTAGTCGCCTTCGGCCTCCTGATGGGCTCGGGCAACGAGAGCCTCGCCTGGGGAGCGATGCTCCTGTTCATTGCGAACTTCATAGCCATCAACCTCTCGGGGGTCGCGACCTTCCTCGCCCAGGGGATCAGGCCCCAGAGGTGGTCTGAGGCGAAGAGGGCGAAGAGGGCTTCCATAGCCGCGATGGCCCTATGGCTATTGATGCTCGCCCTCCTCGTCTACATAATCCTCGGATGGCGCCAGGGGATCGTGATATGACGGTTCGATCCGTCTGGTGAAAGTGAAGGGCGAAGATCATAACCGTGATGAGAGAAGATCCGGGATCGAGGTCGTCCTGAGGAGAGTTGATCTTGGCTGATCCCATTGCCCCCTTCACCGGAGGCGTTGACCGAGGTCCTGAAGAGGTCGTGAAAGTCGTCAGGCAGGTGACCCTGGCGGGCCTCGCCATAAACCTGGCCTTATCGGCCGTGAAGTTTGCGGCGGGGATCCTCGGCAACAGCCAGGCGGTGGTCGCCGACGCCGTCCACAGCCTCTCAGACACCGCCACCGACGTCGCCGTCCTGGTGGGGGTGAAGTTCTGGTCTAAGCCCCCCGACGGCTGCCACCCCCACGGCCACCAGAGGATCGAGTTTCTGGTGACGATCTTCATCGGCCTCCTCCTCGCCGCCGTCGCCCTGGGGCTCGTCTACAATGCCCTGGTGACCCTCCAAGTGCCCCACCGGAGCCCTCCTGGCCTCATCGCCTTCTTCGCCGCGCTCCTCTCCATATTCTCAAAAGAGCTCCTCTACCGCTGGACTATCTCGGTGGGAAGAGAGATCAAGTCCACGGCCCTCATCGCCAACGCCTGGCACCACCGATCCGACGGCCTCAGCTCAGTCCCCACGGCGGCGGCCGTCGCCGGGGCGGCCCTGGTCCCCGGCCTAGCCTTCCTCGACCACCTGGGGGCGATAGTAGTCTCGATGTTCATTCTCCAGGCGGCGTGGAAGATCGTCCGCCCCTCGGTGGAACAGCTCGTCGACCGCGGAGCTCCGGAGGAGATCTGCCGCGGGATCGAGCAGCTCGCAGCCACCACCCCCGGCGTCCGGGCGGTCCACGCCATCCGAACCCGCCACATCGGGTCGGGGATCGAGGTCGACCTCCACGTGCTCGTCGACCCCGAGATCTCCGTCGAAGAGGGGCACAGGATCTCAGAAGAGGTGGAGCGCAGGCTCGTAGAGTACGTCTCGGACGTTGTGGACGTCGTCGTCCACCTCGAGCCTTACAACGCCGAGGAAAGGAGGTGGAGATAGAGATGAGATCTTCTCAGACCTCATCCCCTCAGAGGAGATATGAAGTTTTCCAGACCAAAATGAGGGCGAATAATGATTATCAGATCATATAGAACGATTAAATCTACTTTTATCAGAAACTGAACGTTTTTAACGGGATGGATCGATATCTGAACCGTCAACGTTCGGCTCCGTTCGGCTCTAATTTTATCTATCGTTCAGGCCGAGGGGGGATCCGCCGGGGAGATGGCTCCAGGAGAATAGAGCAGATCTTCCTCGACGGTGAGGTGCAGAATATGAGACTAGGAAAGTATTTGACGACTTTGGCGGTGGTCTGCCTTCTGGCGACGCCCGCCATGTCAGCCCCAAATTGGGGTGAGAAGGGTGACAGGTCCGGAATGATGAACTGCGGCCCCATGGACCGAGGTATGGATCGAGGTCATATGGTCGGAGGCTTCTGGGGGGGCTTTCCCCTCGGGGAGGATCTGACCGCTGAAGAGATGGAGAATATGACCCTCGCAGAGCTCCGGGAGCTCAAAGAGCAGAAGTGGGCCGAGATGGAGAATATGACCCTCGCGGAGCTCCGGGAGCTCAAAGAGCAGAAGTGGGCCGAGATGGAGAATAAGACGATGAGAGAGCTCCGGGAGACGAGACGGGAGAGGCTCGACCGTGACCGTCCCTTCCTGGGCCTCAACGTCTGCCTCCTCTTGACCGACCTGACGGCAGAAGATCTCGAGGGGATGACCGAGGAGGAGATGGAGGCGCTCAGAGAGGAGAAGATCGCCGAGATCGATAACATGACCCTCGCCGAGATCGAATCTCTGAAGGAGGAGAAGAGGGCCGAGATGGAGAATATGACCCTCGCTGAGCTGAGAGAAGATAGAGAGGTCTGCGCGCTGATGGGAGCTGGCGTTGGACGAGGTCTTTGCGGATCGGGAGAGATCGGGGACCGAAGCATGATGGAGAGAGCAAAGGTGATGCAGGGTAGGGGAGATTCGAAGGATCGGATGAAATTGGGCTCTGAAGAAAGGAGCTTCAAGAAGTGAGCTGGAGGGGATGAGGGACTTTGCAGGGCCCACGACCCGGCTCCAGGGGACCGCTACATCCGGCCCCCGGAGCTTCCATCGGATCGTGGGCCGAAAGGCCCGCGCCTCTGAGAACTATGGTGACCCGAGATGACCAAAGAGATGAGCGTCGCTGATAATCCGGTCGGCCCTTCCCCTACTCCTTTGAAGACCGTCTCCTCGAGGAGAGGCTTCGCCACGGGACCTGAGGGATCGTCGCTTAAATCCGACCGTCCCGTGAGGGTAGAGATCGAAGGGCTGCGGCTTCTCAGCCCTGCCCAGATCAAAGACCTCCTCTTGAAGAGAAAGAACCTCGAAGAGGTCAAGATGCTCATCGAAGAGGAGGCGAACCCCACATTTATATACCGGGGCAAGATGAGCCTCGACGGCGAGACCTTCAGGCTGGTGGACGTCGAGTTTCGATCCCTGGGTCCTGAGACGGTCCTCAGGGCGAGGATCACCGAGGTTCGAGGAAGCGGCGGAGGGATCTGGTCCGATGATGTCGAAGGAGAGGTCGTCGGGCGGATAGAGACGAAAGGGGGCTTCTCAGAGGAGGTCTCTGAGGGCGTCTCAGATGCACCGGGGTCGATGGTAATATATCGGGGAGCTCTCGCCGGCAGGTACGCCCTCCGCCTGGACCCCAGCATCGATGGAGGATCTCTGTGAAGCTGATAAAGGCGTATCTCGTCGTGGGATTGGTCCTCTCCTTCGTGACGACCGCCCTCTCCACCCCCTTCGAAGGACCTCCCCCCCAGGGGAGGCCCTTCTCAGAGGTTCAAAGACCCGGATACTCCGATCAGGGGGACCGGCTCCCAGCGGGCGGACCCTTCCGAGCCGAAGGGCTCGCCCTGAAGAGGGGCGACGCCTGCTTCCTCCATATATGGCTGATCGATACTGAGCGGATCCCTCCAGCCCTAGCCAGAGGTCTATTGAAGGAGAACAGGAGCATCGACGAGATCAGGGAAGAGATATCCAGGTCCGGGGGAACGACTACCCGGGGAGGGATGATCCTGGGAGAAGACCGATACGCTCTGGTGGAGATCAACCAGACCTTCAAAGACAACTGCTCCGTCCTCGACGCCGATCTCACAGAGTTCTTCGATATATTGAAGAGCCCAGAAGGCCGGACCATCGGTCACATCAACATCAGGATCTGCCGGGATGGCGAAGTCATGACTGGGGAAGGAGACCTGACCGTGAACGAATTCGGCGAGATGGCGAGCTACAGGCTGACCTTCGTCCCCCTCCCTGAGACGGACGGGAACGGCCGGCCAGCCGCCGTTGCCGGAGGCGGACGGCATCCATGGTAATGAGCCCCAGCGAAATACATGCTGGCATATAAACCTGGACCGGCATCTCGTCTTCTTCCTGGTCGCCGTCCTCATCGGCGGCAAGTGTATGAAGACGGAGATGATGGAGATCATCTCCGGCCCCGGACCAAAAAGCCCTCTGGCCGAAGCGCACGTATCAGTCTACCTCCTCTCCCTCGCCAGAGGGCCGGGACCACGGGGCCGGTTCCCGCCCGGCCGTGGGTTACCGATGTCGAGATCATCCCTGAAAACCGCCCAGATAGCTCCCCGGCGAGTCGACCTCCAATTTTCTGCTCATACCCTCAAACCTCGCCGGGGGGGGCGGGAAGGCGGGAACGGATATATAGGTGTTCGGTTTTTCGGTTCTGTTGCATCCTTGGGTGTTCGTTAGTGGTGGTGCGAGTGTGGTGGTAGTTTTTATTATTGAAGTTGTTTGTAGCAGAAAGTAACACGAGCGGCATAGCATCTATCACATATTTTGAGTACGGTGCGCCCGATGGAATATTATGCGCTAAGTTCTGCCAAGGCGTTTTGTCGCATACTCCATGGCACCGATCTCACGCCATAATTCTCTAGTGCATTCATGACTGCCGGAGGTATCCCCCCAGCGTCGTTGATTATAGCGTAAGCTTTCGATTCTGGTGGGCGGATTTCTCGTGTATCAAGCCAAGCATAATTTAAAGAGGTGACCGCATTTCGGTTTGGCCGATTCATGGTCCGAAGAATGCGCTCTGGCTCGTTACGTGACCGGGGGATCACAAAATCAAACCAATGATCGTATCCGCTTTTCCCTGTAAACTTTACGTTTGGAGTGTATCTGATATCGTTCTCATCCATCCACGCAATTACATCTTCTTTGAATATACTTGCAACAGTCGATGTGGCTAAATAAAATAAATCGTCTACTGCTAACATCGCTTGAATGAGATTATGCTTACGTAGCGCAAACGTGCTCGATGAAGCACGCACCTCCAATGACCCTCTTTCTAGTTTAACCCCAAAGCCGTTTAATGTCATTTCCAATAATGCTGCCCGCTTGGGAGATTCCAATGTGCAACCTGCCATTTGTAAGTCGTCTATGATATAACTATCATCCGTCAGAAGATACCCCCCGCCCTCCAGTTTTCTAACATATATCTGAAGGTAATCATTGTGTCGATCTAAATAGGGTGTAGTTATTTCAACCCAGTCACTATCTATCTGACGTAGAACATTCTTGGATTTAAGCCAGTCTACATATTCATTTATTAGCCCCTGTATTTCATCGATCATTCTAACCCTCTGAGAATCTTAGGCGGCAGTATTATATTACAATATTTGATGAAGTCTTGGAGTGTTGTCCAATAATCCGCTGGATTGGCAAAGTCCGTGGGAAAGGGATATGCCCACTTGGTTCCAAATCCTTCCTTATATATATGAATATGGGGGCAAGGGATTTCTGCGTCATCAGGATTGCGATGTGGCGGCCCGTTCAATTCGGCTCTAAGAAGTATTACAGTATTTCTGCCAATATTTTGATAAGATCCCCTATTCAGATCTATTCTTCCTCGTCGTATAGTTAGAACAAAGTCTTCTCTCCAGTCCTCAGAAACTAAGGGCACGTTAAGGGCACCACCGCTACCAGGAAAATATCTTATTTCGTCGGTAATCCGAATTTTTGGCATAGCGATTAACTCGTTGGCGTCTGCTTGAGACAGTTCCACATCCGACATAAGATTCCGTTTATGCGGTAATACGTTAAATTATTTATCATGGCTCTTCGGTTTGGTCAATTTACAAGGGGTCCAATAGCAATACTTTAACTCGTTTTCCTATCCAATCTTTCGGCACATAAACCCTTCCAGAGTTACCGCTAGATTTCACTTCCTTCTCTATAACTTGGTACGCATCGAGCTCGACCCGCATGACAGGACTCATATCAATTTCTCTAATGTATCTATAGTATAAATACTTTGTCCACATATTTAGCTATAATTTAGCTTATTTTTTGTTGCACAAAGGTTAAATACTATGTAGCTACAATATAGCTATTATGCCTTGGGACGAATCCACTAATCCAGAATACGGCAAACGCCTTCTTCGGGGCCATCAGATGATCGAGAGAGGTATCGAGCCTAAGCAGTTGTCACAAAACAAGTTCGAAATCCCGTCCCAAAGCAAAGATTTAAATTATATAGTAACATCGTATGCCAACTCTTGGAACTGCACTTGCCCCGATTACCAATTCAGGCACGTTACCTGTAAGCATATTCATGCGGTCGTCCTGTGGCAAAGGCTCACCAAGAAGATCGAAGAAGACCATAGGGAGAGATCGGTATTTCCCACGCCACTAGATAACGGTATTGCCTGCAAGTTCTGTGGATCATCTCAGGTTATCAAGTACGGTAAGGCCAATAATAAGCAGGTCTTCAAGTGCAAAGCGTGCGCAAGGAAGTTCGTTCCAAATCAGGGATTCGAGGGAATGAAGTATGATCCGCGCGTTGTCACGACCACCCTAGACCTGTACTTCAAGGGCGTGTCCCTGCGCAAGATCGCAGACCATCTAAAGCAGTGTTACAGCTTGAACATCGACCACAGCACCGTTTACCGTTGGATATCCAAGTACACTGAGATCATCGAAGCCTACGTTGCGACATTGGAGCCTGAATTGGGCGACATCTGGCATACCGACGAGATGAAGATCAAGATAGGCGGTGAATGGCATTGGCTCTGGAACGTCATGGACGAGCGCACCAGGTTCCACCTCGTCAGCGTCGTTACCAAGACTCGCGAGATACAGGACGCGAAGAGAGCTTTCAGGCAGTCCAAGAAGGTAGGCAACAAGAAGCCCAGGATCATGGTAACCGACGGGCTGGCGTCTTACAAGAAGGCGTTCAACGCCGAGTTCTACGATCACCACCAGTCATGCAAGCACGTCGCAGACGTGGCTTTGCGCGAGAGCCTCAACAACGTCCTGGAAAGGTTGAACGGCAGCTTCAGGGAACGCGAGAAGGTGATGAGAGGCATCAAGATAGACGACACGCCCATTATCCCCATGAACCAGATCTACTACAACTTCATCAGGCCACACATGGGGCTTAACGGGATCACACCAGCTGAGATGGCGGGCGTCGGGATTGATGGGGATAACAAGTGGATAGAATTGCTGAGGTTAAGTATCGGCAGATCCAATGATTAATCCAAAAACTTCTCCTACGATCAACCCATCATCATCAAGTAAATCCGCAAACCAGCACGTTGCGTTTGATCTGTCTACAACTCGATGAGAATCATCAATGAAGGTTTTTTCACCTATCGACTGACCCAAGAAACTCCTCCAAAATTTTATATCTATTAGGATAAAACTCTCTCAAGAGCGCTCGCGATTCCGCATAGCAATAAAACATTACAGAGTCTGCAAAATCCTCGCCAATAGATTGTCTGCTGTCCGCATAAGAGGATACAAGATATGATGATGAATCGCGTGACGTTTGCTTGATCTGGCTATCGGCGCACATCGCCTTTGACCACGTTGGGGTGTAAGAAAGATAATTTGAGGACAACCCCCGACCTTCCATGATGTTTCTATCGATGATATGCCCAGCTTCATGAGCAATAGTACGATGGAGAGCAAGTATTTCTTTCAATTTGGCCCTGTCGTGTTCAAATGCATAGATCGTGATCTCCGATCTCCACCAATGAGCAGACGCGAATATAGGATCGTTCGACTCCCCTCTGGAAAATGAGAATGGCGCTAATACGATAATAGAGATAAATTTTCTTATATTTTTAGGTATTTTATTGAGTTCCTCGATTATATCTTCTGCTTTGAGATGTTGGGTCCCTATTGGATCATATTCCTCTAATATATGTATTCTTGAAGTAGTTATGACTTCCCTCCATTTGATTTTTTGATCTTTTTGCATTTCAACAACAACATCCGATCCATAATCATGGATTTCAGTACAAACAATTTCTTCATCCATGAACGGTGCTTAATACTCCCGAGATATAAACTCTTTTAGAGTTGAGTGGAATAAATTTCCTTTCTCTGTTGTATCCCGTTCAGTAACACGCCTTCATGGAACCGCCTCTCGCCACCACCACGAATGCAACACCACGCCTGCACCACCCTAAAACGCAACAGAACCGAATTGGAAAACCCTTTTATAGAAGATCAAATAGTCAGATCCTGAGAAGGAGGCAGTTTATGGCATCATTAGGTGGACAGCCGATATTGATTCTCAAACAGGGATCTCGCAGAGAGCGGGGAAAAGAGGCGATGGCGAACAACATCATGGCGGCGAGGGCCGTCGCCAAGGCGGTACGATCCACCCTGGGGCCCAGGGGGATGGACAAGCTCCTCGTCGACACCATCGGTGACGTGACGATAACCAACGACGGGGTCACCATCCTCCGGGAGATGGAAGTGGAACACCCCGCCGCCAAGATGCTGGTGGAGGCGGCAAAGGCCCAGAACGACATCGTCGGCGACGGGACGACGACCGTGGCGATACTGACGGGAGAGCTCCTCAAGAGGGCGGAGGAGCTGATGGATCAGGGGGTCCACCCCACGATGATCGTTCAGGGGTACAACGAGGCCGCCGATAAGGCGATCGAGGTTTTGGAGGGGATGGCAAAAGAGGTCACCGGGAAGGATAGGGATCTATTGGAGAAGATAGCCCTCACAGCCATGACCGGAAAGCTCGCCGGGACCCCCGACATCAATATCTCAAAGCACGCCGTGGACATGGTGTTGGCGGTGACCGAGGAGACCGACGACGGCAAGAAGGTCGTATCCCTCAAGAACGTCATCGTCGAGAAGAAGGCCGGAGAGAGCATGGACGACTCCGAGCTATTCCAGGGGATCATCATCGACAAAGAGCGGGTCCACTCCAACATGCCAAAGAAGGTCGAGAACGCCAAGATCGCCCTCCTGGGAACCCCCATCGAGGCTAGGGACACCGAGACGAAGGCCGAGATCTCCATCACCTCCTCCGACCAGTTCAAGATCTTCGCAGAGCAGGAGAAGGAGGCGATAAAGAAGGTGGTGGGCAAGGTGATCGCCACCGGCGCCAACGTCGTCTTCTGCCAGAAGGGGATCGACGACCTCGCCCAGAGCCTCCTCGCGAAGGCGGGGATCGTTGCCTTCCGCAGGATCCGGAAGACGGACCTGAAGAAGCTGGCCAGAGCCTCCGGCGGAAATATCGTGACCAACCTCGACGAGATGACGCCTAAAGACCTGGGAAGAGCAGACCTGGTAGAGGAGAAGAAGGTGGGAGGAGCTCATATGACCTTCGTTACGGGCCTCGCCCAGGAGGGGACGGTCTCTCTCCTCCTCCGAGGAGGAACCCAGCAGGTCGTCGACAGCCTGGAGAGGGCCCTCGACGACGCCCTCCACGCCGTCGCCGCCGCCGTCGAGGACGGGACCCTCGTCGCGGGCGGAGGTGCCCCGGAGGTGGAGCTCTACCTGAAGCTGAGGGAGCACTCCGCGAACTTCAAGGGGAGAGAGCAGCTCGCCGTAGCGAAGTTCGCCGAGGCGATGGCGGAGATACCCAAGGCCCTCGCCGAGAACGCCGGCTTTGACGCAATAACCAAGCTGACGGAGATGAAGAGCAGCCACGAGGCGGGGATGATTACCGGCGGCCTCAACGCCCTCGACGGCAAGGTCGTGGACATGTGGGCGATGGGGGTCGTGGAGCCGCTCCGGGTGAAGACCCAGGCGATCAAGTCCGCCACCGAAGCCGCCAACCTGATCCTCAGGATCGACGACGTCATCGCATCCAAGAGGACGGAACAGCCCCCAGCCGGTGCCGGGGCGGGGATGGGAGGAATGCCCGGCGGAATGTGCGGGATGCCCGCGGGGATGGGTGGCATGGGGATGCCACCAGGGATGATGTAAACCCAGCTGATGAACCCTCCCGTCTGGGGGGTAGACATTGAACGAAAAGAAGATGGACGGCTCTGGCCCCCGGAGGCGGATCCGGTTCGATCCGGTCCGTCTCCGGGAGAGAGCGATCTGAAAAGATGTGGCGGGACCCTATCCAAAGACGGCGCCTCCTCCCGACCCGCCTCGGTTTTTTGGTAGTGTACTCGTTTCATTGAATTGGCACCCTGAATGTCATCAGTTCTTTGATGGTCCAGACGTGATCAACGAGTCCTTCAGCCATCGCGGGAGTTCTCTGCATCCATCTCTTTCTACCTTGATTG
>NZ_JARFPL010000042.1:0-18931 GCF_029167205.1 Candidatus Methanocrinis alkalitolerans | reverse complement strand
ACCAGGTGATGGCACCGCAAAGTGATGGTCTGTCGGGGGTGACGGCGCAGGCGCTCGTCGGGGCGAAGGCCTGACAGAGGGTGCAGCCGTAGAAGACGTCCACCTCTTCGTCGTGGAGACCCTTGGCACGCTCATCCCTGGCTGCGTACTTGGCGTGGGCCTCCGCAAGACCTGCGGTGACCTCTTCGGGGGAAGTGAGGACGATCGCCTCCATCTTCTCGATGAACGGCATCTCGGCCTTGTAGAGGTTCATGACGTTCTTCATGATCTGTGACCAGGAGGTGACTCCCGCCTTCTTGAGGTCCAGGCCCGCCCTCATCCAGATCGCGTCCCTCTGGTTGAGATGCATGAGGCCGTGGACGTAGGAGAGGAGAGCATGGTTACGCCTCTCGATGATAGACTCCAGGTCCGGCTCGATCAACTCGCCTGCTACCTTGAAGATCATGCCGAAGGGGATCGTCTTGCCCTCTTCCATCTCGCTGATGTCGGGGCCCTTGATGGTGACCTTCCCGTCCTCAACATCGTCCATCGATGCGGCGATGGAGAGCTCGAAGCCGTCCGCCTTGGGACCGCCCATCTCAACCCAGATGTCGCCTTTCCTGATCCGCTCCCCCTCGTACATGGGGGACATGTCCAGTTCGATCTCTTCTGCCATTTCTACAACTCCTTTATCCTAGGTTACAATCAGAAAAAAAAAACGATTTTAAAATATGCATGGAAGTCGGAGAGAGGGCGAAGGGGGCCAATAGATCCTCACCCACTAACGTGGCCCGGCCATAGTGCGCTCGTTAAACCAGAGGGCAAAGGTGGTCAAGCCTTCCCTCCATATCATCGGTCCATCGTTTCAGGCCACTCTGAGCCGAAGCTCCGGTGGGGGATCTTCCGGCTAGATCGCCGGACCTGACCCCGCCCATCTTCGCCCACCTCCGCTGCCATACAGAGCTCAAACCCGATCTATCCGGGCTTCACGAGCTCGATCATCCTGATTTTGATAGTTCCCCTCCGCGGGCGACCCAAGAGATCGCCGCTCCCAAAATAAAAAGGGATGGGGGAGGGATCACGCCGCCAATTTGGCGATTACCTCGTCTATCGCTTCGTGGTACTTCTCCGGGTCGAAGGCGAGGTTTCCGAAGGTCATGTCGGCGTTGACGTGGTAGTACCGGTCGATGGAGACCCTCTTGATATCCCTGTTGAAGTTCTTGAGCGCAGAGAACATGGCGCTGGCAAACTTGTAGAAGATACCCATGAAGATCACCACGTCGTACTGACCTTTGCCGTCGAGCCCCTGCCAGTCCTTGAACCGGAGGTAGTTGGTCAGGGGATGTAGCCCGATCATGGTGACGTTATCGGTGTACCCCCGCTCGACGAACCCCTTGATGGAATGGGCGGTCGCCGCTATGGGAACGCCCGTCTTGCCGATCTCGATCGCCTTGTCGAACATCACGGGATCCTCGAATAGCTCGGCCCCCACCACGAGGAGGGGCCTCTTCGCCTTCTTGACGATGGCGCCTATGACCGCGGTGTTGTAGGCCTTCGCCATCTCAGGCCCGGGGATCTGGGCCATCTCGAAGGGAACAGCGTTCTTGGTGGTGTCTACTGCCATTTTTACCGCCTCCTCACTTCTTCGCCCTGATCTTCCTCTCGATGTTCGTCGGGTCGAAGCTGACGTCCGACTTTCGGATGGGACCGCTCAGAATCGCCTTCCTCTTCCAGTCGATCTCCCAGCCGTACTTCGACTCCAGCTCCTTCATCATATCCTCCTTCCACTTGAGGGGAAGGTCGGAGGCGTGGCGAACGTAGATCGGCCAGTCTGGGGGCATGCAACCGAAGTACTTCATGCTGATGTCGCAGTAGTGGGTCAGCTTGATCATCCTGCCCGAGTTGTTGTCGCTGGGCCTGAAGCAGAGCTTCGCCATCATCAACATGCATTCTTCGACGGACTCGGCGACGTAGAGCATATGCTCCGGCGCAGGCTCGCAGTAGACCCTCGAGCCGTCCCTCGCGTCGATGATCTCCCAGTCCTCCTTCTTGTCGGTCCTGCCCAGGAACGCCCTCCTGTACATGACGCTGTGGGACTGGACGACGGCAGGGACCCCAAGCCTGTTGAAGCCGGTGGCGATGGAGGCGGCCTTCTGAGAGTAGGCACCCCATGCGACGCCGCAGGCGCCCACCTTGCTGAGGATGTAGTCGGCGATGTCGTCGTAGTTCGCCCTCTCGTTTCTGCCGGCGAAGATCGTCGCCACCTTGATGCCCGCCCCGTGGAGGTGGGCGTTGGAGACGCAGCTGCCTATGTTGCAGATGTTCCGACCGTCGAAGCCTCCGGGGAACTGCTCCCAGATCGTCTTGCCCTCCTCGTCGGTGTAAAGGGACATGTCCATCGCCATGCAGCCGGTGGCGGCCACGATGAACCCTCTGTCGACGAACTCCCGGGCGATGTCGTAGCACTCTTTGGTCCCGTTGGGGTAGTTGCCGCATCCGATGATGGCTATGACCCCGGGGATCGTCCCGAGAACCAGGGGCGCTCCTACACGCCTGATCTCCGTGTCCTTGACGGGACCTCTGCCGGCCCTCATCTTGAACTTCTGGTTTCTGATGTAATCCCTGTTGGCGTAAGCATAGAGGCTGAGGATCGGTATGTCCTGGGGACAGACCTGCTCGCACCTTCGACAGCCGACGCAGATCTCGTAGGTGGTGCTCAGGGGCTCGTAGTTACCTTCTGCCGCTGCCCGGACGACATCTCCTATCTTGATGTGGGGGGGACAGACGAACTGGCAGGAGTGACAGTAGGTACAGGACTCGGCGTACTTCTTGAAATCCTCCTCGGAGAGGAAGGGGTCCGCCTCTCTTATATCGGCCCGCTTCGGCTTGACGGCGATCGCCGTCTTGACGCCGACCTCGCCGGCCTTTACCGGGTCGAGGACGACGACGCCGGGCATCCTGAAGTTCACCAGGTCGTCGACGATCTCGTCGACGGGATCGTTCGTCCTGTCCGGCAGGCCCAGCATGATCTTCTCGTTGGTGGCGATGAGGGGTATCTTGTACTTCTCGGCATCGACGATGGCGTCGGTCCAGACACACTGCTCGTCGACCATGATGCAGTCCATGCAGTCTCCCCGGACCATCTTCCTCCACCAGCCGATGGCGCCGGCGATCTTCGCCTTCGCCCCGACCATCCTGTACTTGTCGTTGAACTCCTTGTCGGGGTGGCCGATACCCTCACAGATTCGAGTGTTGTCGATGGCCGTGCAGCATACGCCCCCGATGTCCACCTTGTCCCAGAGGTTGTTGTCCTCGGTGTAGAACATCGCCTCTGCGGAGCCCGCCAGGTTGTGGCCGTAGGTGATGAGGATCGCCTTGTTCTTGTCGAGGGTTCCCATCCCGCACTCCACCAGGGGAGCATCTTCGTCCCCGCGGGGCATGTCGTAGGCGACGATCTGGATCAGGTCTGAGACCTCTTTGCCCAGGGAGTCGAGCATCCCTGCGTGGAGCGCCTTCGACTCGAAGTCCTTGTAATTTCCTTCCTGACCGGTGTGGGTGCAGGCCAGAAGCTGGGAGACCTGCTCTTCGACGTAGCCCAGGACGGGGCCGAAGTCCTTGAGGGTCTTGGGCTTGATCCCTGCTATCGTCCTGGTGAGGGGAGCGTCGACGAGAATCTCGTCGCCCATCTTGAAGGGGAGGTCGCCGAACTTGTCCAGGCACCAGTGGTAGAGGTGTCTCCCGTGGGCGGCATGGGCGGTGCATCCCATGAGGACCGCTATGAGAACGATCCTCCCCTGCTGGGCTGCCTGGTCTATGCCGCAGGCGCCCCTTTTGTCTCCCGTCAGGTCGCAGGGACCGTAGGTACACAGAGTGCACCGATCGCAGATCGGAGAGTAGAATACCCTGTACCTCTGCATTATCTTGAAGTCCCAGTCCCGAAGGGTGGCAATGCTCGGATAGGGGAAGGGGCCCATGGGTTGGTCCCACTCCTCCACCTCCTTGACTATCGCACCTATGTTGATCTGGACATTCTGCATGTCCTCGACGGCAAAGCTGCCTTCCATCTTATCCATCATCTCACCTCTCTCTGATAAATATACGCGCGCTATAGTGGGTTAATTGCTTGATATAAACCTTGTGGGATCAGTGTCATATCAATACCTTAATACTTTGCAGTTAAATCTGCGGTAATGGCTTTACATATCGATGAAAAGAAAAGTCAATACTAATCATCTTACAAAGAAATGACCAGAATATAATCCTAGATAATAGACAGAAGATTTGATTTAGAACTCTCATTTTACAAAATAGGGATATTCATTTTTAATGATTTGTTGAGAATTCATATCATATTTTGAGCAATTATTTTACATAACAGGGGAAGCGAGGTCGACTGGATTCGAGATCTCATCCCCGCCGACCCGCAAATCAAAAGGGAGACGTAACCCCCCGGGGGAGCCGGTTCTTGGGAGACCTCAACGATCTTCGGCGACGAGGGCGTCCAGGACCCATCTCAGCGCTTCCACCGGGATCTGGCCGGGGGCTGTAGCCGTTCCTACGTAGCCGTAGGTGAGGACCGAGCCGTATACCGGGGCGACGGCCCGCAGGTGCTTTCCAAGATCCCCCATCCCCATCAAAGTGAGGGGGCGCTCCGTCTCATGGACGATCTGAAGAAGGCCTAGGCAGTCTTTTAGGGTGGCGGGGGTTAGGGCTATCTTGGCGATATCGGCACCGCAACCGAAGATCTCCGCCAAGATCGACCTCGTCGCTTCTAGGGTGGGCATCCCTTCGAAGTCGTGGTAAGAGATTATCAGGGGCCTGTCCACCATCTCCATCAGCCGGTTCCGCCCCCCAGCCATAAACTCCACGTCCACCAGGTCCGCCCAGGCCGAGGCCTCCGCCAGGATCTCGATCCTCTCATCCTCCCCGCCCCGGAAGGCTCCGCCTTCCTCGGCGATCCTGTTGGTGGCGATGATGGGCAGGGCCGTCGCCTCCCGGACCTTTCTGATCGCCCCTATGGTATCGCCGGGGACGAGGTCGAGCCTCACCTCCACCAGGTCTGCCCCGAGCCCTTCCGCCGCCGAGGCGTCCCGCTCCGCCGCCGATCCGCTCAGGACCGCCACCACCGCCGGAGCCTCGATCTTCAGGCCGTCGAAGACGAGGGTCCTCTTTCTCCCCATAAACCCCTTCACCTTCCCGGCGTCCAACTCCGGCTCCGTCTTCTCCACCAGATATATCCCACCTTTAAAGGTCTGAACAAATCATCTCTCGAGGATGCTCTCCTCGATCTCCATACCGAAGTGGCGAGCCTTCCCCTCGACGTGGACGAGGACTCTATCCCCAGCACGAAGGTCGGTCACCGACTTTGCGGCGCCGTCTTCGCCCACCAGCTTGATCGTCTCGGCGTTCTGGAGGATGGTGGAGATCTTCATCCCATCCACCTCAGCCTCGATGAGCATAAGTGGCCGCTTCTCGATCTTCACCCTCCCGACGACGGCGGTGGCGGTCATCCCCTCGTCGTCGACGATGGTCACCTCATCGCCGGCCTTTAGCTCCGAGAGGTAGCGGGTCTTCTCCCCGACCTTGACGTAGGCGTGGACCGCCCCGGCGTTCACCCGGAAGGGTCGGGCCGCGACGTAAGAGCTCTCCTCCGACTCGCTATGGACGAGGAAGGCGGCCTTCGACTGGGAGCCGACGAGCATCCCCTCTCCGGGGCGCATCATGGTGCAGGTATCGACGCAGACCCGGTCCCCCATACCGACGGGCCTGACGAGGGTGATCTCTGCAGGGACGAGGTCGAGCCTCGCCATCCCCGCCTTCTCGACCGCCTTCTGGACCTTTTTGATCTCCGAGAGGTCCGAAGTATCGAGGAGGACCCCGTCAGCCCCCTTCTCCAGGGTCGCAAGGTCCACCTCCGCCTCCTCGGCGGTCTTGACCCCGCTGATGATCCTGACCTCCTCGCCCTGGAGGCCTGCGATCATATTCTCCAGGGGGATCACCTTCCAGTCTTTGCCGACGACAACGAGGTAATCGACGTTCTTTCCCAGCTCCACCGCGAACTCCTCGTACCTCTTGCCCCTGATCTCGACGTAGCCGGCCACCGTCCCCTCCGCGGCCCTGGCGAGGCTTATGTCCAGGGACGCGCCGAAGTCCTCGGGGAGGGGTGCCGAGCCGTTCCCTTCGCCGCCGCGGCCTATTATCAGGATGTCCTCCTCGCCCCGCTCGTTTCCGAAGGACGCCACCTTTATATCCCCGAGCCTTCTCACCCGCTCGACGTCTTCCTGCCTTACTACAACACAGTCGAACCCGGACTCGAGGGCGGTGGTGATTCGCGGCTTGATCTCATCCCAGGAGCCCCCGACGGCCATGAGCCACTTCTCTTTCATGGTGACGGGAGGGGGGCTATGGTTACTAATTTCTTTTGGAGACCTGCCTATCCCCTCCATCCCGATCCCCAGAAGAAAGGTTATGAATCGTCGATTCATCCGTATTACTTAATAATGGGTCCCGCCGATGATGGAGGACAATGACGGATATAACTGGGATCCTCATCGAATCGACGGCCACATCCTTCGCCATCCTCTCCAAGTCCCTGCCGCCGATAGTCCTGGGGCTCGTCCTCGCCGAGCTGATCATGGTCTACGACGCGGCGGAGAGGATCGCCTTCATCGCAAGGCCCATAACCAGGTTCTCCCACCTCAGCGACGCCGCCGGGGCGAGCTTCATCCTCGCCTTCTTCTCGGCGGCGTCCGCAAACTCGATGCTCGCCGGCTTCTACAGAGATGGGCTCATCGAGAAGAGGGAGCTCTTCGTCGCCTCCCTGGTCAACTCCTTTCCCGCCACCACCATGCACTGGAGATCCCTCCTCCCGGTCCTGATACCGCTGCTGGGGTTCACCGGCCTCGTCTACTTCGGCCTTCTGATGCTGGTGGGGCTCTTGAAGACCTCCGTGGTGATGATGGCAGGCCGCCTCCTCCTGGACGGAGATAGGGGAAGCTCACCAGGGGAGGCCCCAGAGGATGCTGCAGGAGAAGATTCGGGGGAGGCCACAGGAGAGGATTCAGGGGGAGACGCAGGAGAGGATTCGAGGAAAGCCCCGGCAAAGGCCGCAGGAGAGAGGACCCAAGACGCCACCTCCCCCCTCTCCATCGTCGAAAGAAGGGGCGAGGCGGCGAGGGCGGATCGACCGCCGATGAAAGAGGGGCTGAAGCGAAGCTGGCGGGCCGCAAGGCCCAAGGTGGTGAGGGTCGCGAAGATGACGACGGCGATCATGTTCATGGTATCGGTCCTCATCCAGGTCGGGGCCTTCGACCTCCTCGCCCTCCACCTCAGCGGGATCAGAGGATACCTCCCCATCCCGGCGGCGGGGCTCGGGATCATAGCCGCCCAGTTCGCGGGGTACGTCGCCGCCTACACCGTCGCCGGCGGCCTTCTGGCGGCGGAGGAGATCTCGGGAAAGGAGGTCGTCGTAACCCTCATGATCGGAAATGTCATCACCAGCGCCGCATGGGCCGCCAGGTGGCTGATCCCCTCCCACGCCGGGATCTTCGGCCCTCGGATAGGGACGCAGCTTGTGATCTGCTCGACGGGCCTGCGAAACCTTATCATGCTCTCCGTCGCCTTCGGGGTGATGATATTCTGGTGAGGATGAGGCGGAAAAAAAGGAGGGGCCGGAGGGAGATAAGGGGGGAACAAAAATGGGGCGGAGAGCGGCGGAAATTATGAGCGCGGTTTGCCCCTCTCGGCCGCCGGCTTCAGACCGTTACGGACTTCTTCGCCGCATCCTTCTTCCGTCCTATCCTTCCATCTTCGGATATTCAGCTTCCTTCCGGCTCACCGGACTCGATTTAAGCTTGCGCCACCGAGAGATCGTACGTGATGGTGCCTCCCCCGTAGGCCTCGACCTTGAGATAGTAGGCACCCGGCTCCAGCAGCTCAGCGATCTTGGACCAGGTCCCCTCCCCGCCGTCGTCGTCTCTTGCGATCTCCTCTTTCTCGCCATCGTAGAGGCTGATGACCGAGTCGCCGTCTCCACTGCCGGAGGTCTCGACGACCACATCCAGGGGCTCCTCGACGACGACGGCGTAGTAGTCGACGTCGCCTCCGGGAAGGATGCAGCCAGATATGGTCAACTCGACGCCTGAGGTCAGGACGCCGATATCCAGGGCCTCCTCGGGGGAGTCGTTCGGCTCCTCGTCGCAGTCGAGGTCAGGGAAGGATATGGCAAGGATGTATCCTGAGATCGGCTCCAGGCTTTCGGACTCCGCCCGGAGGGCAGCCCTAATCTTCTCGGCGAGACCTGGATCCCGGCCCGCCCCTATCTCCACGGCGCAGATGGGGCAGTATGCAGGCGGCGACTGGACTATCACCCTTCCCCTGTCGTCGAAGAAAGTGGCGACGACGCCTAGCCCCCTCCCTAGGCCTCGCCACCTCCCTGACCCTCTTTGAGACATTCTCCCTGAAGGTGCCGCCAGAGTTCATGATCGATATACAAGCTTGCGATACTATATTGTTTTCTGGTGATGACAGTCTCCATCACCTCATATATCATAATCGAGATAATTTATCGGCATGACGGAAGAGATCAGGATCGGCTACCTAAGCACCCTCTATCACACTAGCCTCATTCTGAAGGGATCTGACCTCGGCGGGGAGCTGGGGGTCGAGGTCTCCTGGCGGCTCTTTCCCACCGGCACCGACATGATCGACGCCTTCGGAAGGGAAGAGCTGGATCTGGAGTACATCGGGCTCCCCCCAGCCATCATCGGGATCGGGAGGGGCTTGAGGATAAGATGCGTCGCCGGCGGCCATATGGAGGGGACGGTCCTGGTGGGGCTTGCTGGGATTCGCCAGAGAAGGACGGTTCGCGAATCTCTCTCCCAGTTTCGGGGAAGGTCGATAGGCACCCCCAAGAGGGGCTCCATCCATGACGTCATCCTCCGACAGATGGTCACAAGCGCCGGGTTCGAGGACGAGATCGAGATCAAGAACTACGACTGGGCCGACTTCATCCTCGACGCCATGATCGACGGCGAGGTGGAGGGGGGGTGCGGGACCCCTCCCCTGGCGGTCCTGGCGATCCAAAAGCTGAGCGCCGAGATCGTCCTTCCACCGGAATTGATGTGGCCAAAGAATCCCAGCTATGGGATCGTTGCCACCGAGGAGCTGATAGAGGGATCCCCCCGGTTCCTGGAGGGGTTCCTGAGGCGGCACGAGGACGCATCGAACCTGATAAGGACTAGGCCCCTTGTTGCAGCCGGGATGGTGGCAGAGGCCCCGCCGACGATAGACGCCGACTTCGCCCTGGAGGTTTACCGACTGTCTCCGAAATACTGCGCCAGCCTCTCCAGGGAGTACATCGATGCCACCATGGCCTTTGCGTCCCTATTGAAGGAGACGGGAGCCATCCCCGGAGAGGTGAAGGCCGGGGAGATATTCGAGATGACGGCGATTGAACGGGTCCATCCCGAGGGGGATCACTACCGGGATCCAGGAAATCTTTAAATATGATGATTCAATTAACAATTGTGAATGCATGAGAAATGCTGAGAAGTTTCGACTGCCCATCATGGGGAGGCGAAAGAGGCGAGACGGATATGGCAAAGATATATGATGATATCACCAAGACGATCGGGAACACCCCCCTGGTCAGGCTGAATCGGGTGACAGAGGGGCTGCAGGCCACGGTGGTGGCGAAGGTCGAGAGCTTCAACCCCCTGGGGAGCGTCAAAGACAGGATAGGCGTCTCCATGATCGAGGCGGCTGAAAAGGCGGGGCATATCAAGGATGATACCATCATCCTGGAGCCAACGAGCGGGAACACCGGGATCGCCCTCGCTTTCGTCTGCGCCTCCAGGGGCTACCGTCTCGTCCTCGTGATGCCGGAGACTATGTCGATCGAGCGGCGGAAGCTCTTGAAGGCCCTGGGCGCCGAGCTGGTCCTGACCCCCGGACCTCTGGGGATGAAAGGGGCGGTGGCGAAGGCTGAAGAGATGCTCGCTGAGGACCCGCGCTACTATTACATCCCTCAGCAGTTCAGAAACCCGGCAAATCCCGAGATCCACCGGAAGACCACCGCCGAGGAGATATGGCGGGACACCGACGGAAAGGTGGACATCCTGGTGGCAGGGGTCGGGACCGGCGGCACGATCACCGGGGTGGCCGACGTCATAAAGTCCCGGAAGCCCGGCTTCAAGGCGATAGCCGTAGAGCCGGCCGCCTCCCCGGTCCTGGGGGGTGGAAAGCCGGGACCCCACAAGATCCAGGGTATCGGTGCCGGATTCGTCCCCGACGTCCTGAAGCTCGACCTGGTCGATGAGATCGTCCCTGTGACGAACGAAGACGCCTTCGCCACCGCCCGGAGGCTGGCGAAGGAGGAGGGTCTGGTGGTGGGCATATCCTGCGGTGCCGCCGCCTGGGCAGCCCTCTCTGTAGCCGCCAGGCCCGAGAACCGAGGAAAGCTGATAGTCGTCATACTCCCCGACACCGGGGAGCGGTACCTCTCCACAGAGCTCTTTGATATGTGAGGTCGAGGGAAGATGAGGATAAGAGAGGATATCCAGACCGTCTTCGAGAAGGACCCCGCCGCGAGGTCGATCTGGGAGGTCCTCACCTGTTATCCCGGACTTCACGCCATCTGGATCCATAGGATATCTCACGCCCTCTGGACCCACCGGCTCCGCTTGGCGGCCCGCCTCCTATCCCACATATCCCGCTTTCTGACAGGGGTCGAGATCCACCCGGGGGCGAAGATCGGAAGGAGATTCTTCATCGACCACGGGATGGGGGTTGTAATAGGCGAGACTGCGGTGGTCGGAGACGACGTCCTGATGTACATGGGGACGGTCCTGGGGGGGACGAGCCTGGAGAAGGTGAAGCGCCACCCCACCCTCGAGGACGGGGTGGTGATCGGGAGCGGGGCGATCGTCCTGGGTCCTGTTACCATCGGCAGTGGGGCGAAGATCGGGGCAGGATCGGTGGTGGTCAGATCCGTTCCGGCTGGAGCGACGGTGGTGGGGGTGCCGGGAAGGATAGCCGAGCCGGAGTGCCCGTCGACGAGGACCGACCTCAACTATGCAAACCTCCCGGACCCGATGCTCCGGGTGGTGAGCAGGCTCCTCGACCGTCAGAACTGGATGGAAGAGAGGGTTCGCTCCCTGGAGAGATCCCTCTCGGGGCCCGAGGCGGAGATGATCAAGATGAAGCTCGCGAAAGAGGAGGAGGTCCGGGAGGCGCTCCGTGACGTCCTGGACCCGGAGGTGGGGATAGACATAGTGGACCTGGGTCTTATTAAGGATATCATCGTTGACGGCGACCGGGTGGAGGTGAATATGGTCCTCACCTCCCAGGCGTGCCCTCTGGCAGACCACCTCAAAGAGCAGGTCAATCGGCGGGTGATGGGCCTTTCGGGGGTGAACCGGGTGGATGTGCGGGTTTTGGACGAGCCCTGGGATTGGGAGAGGTTCGCAAGGCAACGGAGCCTCCGGCAAGAGGTTTAGAACACTCCTCATGGTGCAGTCTGTCGATTCAGCCGCGAGCCGCCCGCAGGCCGTTCAAAACCGCCAGGATCTCGGAGCTCTCGTGGAAGAAAACGGCCCCGGCAACGCTCAGCCCTCCGAGGAGAGCCGACGGCACGAGCAGCCCCAGGACGAGGAGCGAGAAGGCTATGTTCTGGAAGCTTATCCTCCTCGCCCTCTTCCCGATCTCCAAAGCATGGGGGACCATCGCCAGATCGTCGGCCATGAGGGCGATATCGGCGACCTCGATCGCCGCGTCGGTCCCGGCCGCCCCCATGGCGATACCCACCGTCGCCTGAGCGAGGGCGGGCCCATCGTTTATCCCGTCTCCCACCATGGCGACGGGGCCGAACTCCTCCTCCAAGGCCGCTACCGCCCTACTCTTCTCTTCCGGCAATAGGCCTGCCCTGAAATCGTCTATCCCGAGCTCCGCTGAGATCGCCCTGGCTGCTGCTTCGCTGTCGCCGGTCAGCATCACCACCTTCAGCCCCAGGCCGTGAAGGGAGGCCACAGCCTCCTTCGCCCCAGCCCTGATCTCGTCTCTCACCCCTATTATCCCGTCCAGGCCTCCGGCAGTCCCGACGAGGACCGCCGTCTTCCCCTCCGCCCTCAACCTATCTACCAGGGTCGGATCAGAGATCCGCACCCCCAGCCCCTCAAAGAGCTCCGGCTTTCCTGCGTAGACGGTCTCCACATCCACATCTCCCGATACCCCGGTCCCGATGAGGCAGGTGAAGTTCTCCACATCTCCTGCTTCGACCTTCTCAGAGATCGCCCTCTCTGTGATGGCCCTGGCCACGGGGTGATCTGAGAGCCTCTCCAGGCTGTAGGCCCGGGCCAGAAGGCTGGCTCCATCTCCCCTGAAGGGTATCAGGTCCGTCACCTCAGGCCTGCCCCGGGTCAGGGTCCCTGTCTTGTCGAGGGCTACGACCCTGATCTTGCCCAGGTTTTCCAGGTGAACACCCCCCTTTACAAGGATCCCGCTCTTTCCCGCTCTGCCTATCCCGGCGGCGATGGCTATGGGGGTTGATATCACCAGGGCGCAGGGGGCAGCGGCCACCAGAAGGACGACGGCCCTCTCCGACCATTCATAGAAGCCGCCCTCGAGGAGCAAAGACGCCAGTATCAGTAGGACAGCCCCCGCCAGAACCAGGGGGGAGTACCTATCTCCAAACTTCTCGATGAAGAGCTGAGACCTCCCCTTCACCTCCTGGGCCTCCTCCACCAGGTGGATGATCTTCGAGAGGGTGTTCTCCTCGAAGGAGGTGGTCGCCTCCACCTCGATCGCCCCCTCGAGGTTGATCGTCCCGGCGAAGACGAGCATACCCTCGCTCTTGTCGACGGGAAGCGACTCTCCCGTCACCGGAGCCTCGTCGATGCTGGACCTGCCTGCGACGACCAGCCCGTCGGTGGGTATCGACTCCCCCGGCCTCACGAGAAACAGGTCCCCCCTCTTAATGTCGGCCGCCGGCATGATCCTCTCCGTCCCGCCGACTCTGACCCTCGCCGTCTTCGGGGCGAGGTCGAGGAGGGCCCTTATCGAGCTCCTCGTCCTGGCGTAGGTATACTCCTCCAGGCTCTCCGCCGCCGAGTAGAGGAAGACCAAGAAGGCCGCCTCCTCCCAGATCCCGAGGACGGCGGCGCCCAGGGCGGCGGCCATCATGAGGATCTCTATCCCGACCTTCCTCTCGAAGAGGAGCTCTTCTATCCCCTCCCTCGCCCAGCTATATCCTCCTACGAGGATGGCGGTGGCGAAGATGAAGATCCTGACGTCCTGCGATATCGCCCCAAGGCTTTCGAGGCCGTAGGCTGATGCCGAGAGGAGGCCGGATAGGAGGGCGGTCTGCATCCTAGGGTACTGGTACCATCTCCCCTCGAAGATCTCTTCATCCTCAACCATAGGCCTAAAACCTCATTTTCATTAGAGGAGGAGAGGACCACAGCGGGCATAAGATGACAGCTTTCAATCCTCGTCCTCGGATTCTTCTCTCTATTGCTGTACAAATTACCGTATCAGCCGCTTTGGACGGCGCCTCACCCATTCAAAAGACAGGCCGGCTCCTCCCGCCTGATCCTTCGCCCCGACGCTATAAGTAGCTGGCTTGAGTCTCGACCTAAGCCGACCGCATGACCTGAGCCGACCGCATGATCTTTAAATCAGACCGATCAGGACCCTCAGATACCACGGGATCGATGGAGATCAAATGGTCACCCCTTCTGGCCCGCAGCCCTATTCCGATAGTCCTCGATGGCCATGTGGAGGGCATCGGCGGCCAGGTTCGAGCAGTGCATCTTGTTTGGCGGAAGACCCCCCAGCTCTCCGGCGACGTCCTGCCTGGTGATCTTCATCCCCTCCTCCACCGTCTTGCCCAAAGCCATCTCCGTCGTCATGCTGCTCGTCGCTATCGCCGCGCCGCACCCGAAGGTCCGAAACTTGATATCCTCTATCCTGTCGTCCTTCACCCGGATGAACATCTCCATAACGTCCCCGCAGGTCGGGTTTCCCACCTTCCCGTATCCGTCTGGATCTTCGATGACGCCGACGTTTCGCGGGTTCATGAAATGGTCCATCACCTTCTCGCTGTATCCTGGCTGTGACATATAAATCCTCTTATTATTTCGCCTCGGGTTGGAGACCGTTCACTCCGGCCTCATGGCCGACATCTCCCTCAGCCTCTTCACCGAGTCAGAGATGGCCCGGCAGGCATAGTCGGCATCTTCTTCGGTATTGCTCATCCCAAGGGTTATGCGAAGAGATCCATGAGACTCGACGGGAGATAGGCCGATGGCGGAGAGGACGTGGCTTGCCGCAAGCTTCTTCGAGGAGCAGGCCGATCCCGTGGATGCGGCGACTCCCTTCGCATCTAGGTAGAGGAGTAGGGACTCCCCTTCTATGTACCTAAATCCGAAGTTGAGGTTTGAAGGAAGCCTCTTATCGGGGTGGCCGTTGAGCCAGGAGTCTTCGATCTCCTTGAGGACCCAGCCGCTCATCCGGTCCCGAAGAGACCTCATCCTCTCCGATTCTTCCGCCATATTCTCTTTTGCGATTTTGGCGGCCCTCCCCAGACCGACGATACCCGGGACGTTCTCTGTCCCCGACCTCATCCCCCTCTCGTGGCCTCCGCCCTGCTGGATGCTCTCGATCCTGACGCCCTTTCTGATGTAGAGGGCTCCAGCCCCCTTTGGGCCGTAGAGCTTGTGGCCCGAGAGGGTGAAGGCGTCGAGGCCGAGGGATTTCACGTCCACGGGGATCTTTCCTGCGGTCTGGACCCCGTCTGTATGGAAGTAAATCTCCTTCTCGCCTGCGAGCCTACCGATCTCCTCCAGGGGCTGTATCGTTCCGATCTCGTTGTTGGCGTGCATCACCGATATGAGGATCGTATCCTCCTGGACCGCCTCCTCCACCGTCCCGACCTCCACGAGCCCCTCCCTTGTTACCGGAAGGTAGGTCACCTCAAACCCTTCTCTCGTCAGGGCTTTGCAGACCTCCAGGACGGCGGGGTGCTCTATGGAGGAGGTGATGATGTGGCGCCCCTTCTTTTTACTCTTACGGGCGATCCCTTTGATGGCCAGGTTGTCCGACTCCGTCCCCCCGCTGGTGAAGTATATCTCCGAAGGTTCGGCGTTCAGGAGGGCCGCCACATCAGATCGGGCATCATCCACCGCCTCCCGAGCCACCCTCCCGAAGCTGTGGAGGCTGGAAGGGTTTCCGAAGCGCTCCGAGAAGTAGGGGATCATCGCATCGAGAACCTCGGGAGCGAGGGGCGTCGTGGCGGCGTGATCCATGTATATCCGTTTCATCTATCAGTCACTCCTCAATCGATCTGATCTATCTGAGCCGTTATAGATCTGCAGAGGATTTTAGATCTTCCTCGATCTTGGCCACTTCCTCCAGCTTCGCTTTGGTGGCGGGCTTCCTGGGGACGGCGCCGCACCCCTCGGAGGGGAGGATGGAGGCGTCGAAGGTTCCTATCTCTCTTGCGATCTTCTCCACCTCCACCTTGTCGAAGCCTATAAGGGGCCTGTAGACCGGGAGCGATGCGGCCGCGTCCAGGACGAGGAGGTTGTCCAGGGTCTGGGAGGCGACCTGGCCCAGGGACTCGCCAGTGACGATCCCCTTGGCGCCTATGTCCCTCGCCACAGCCTCCGCCAGCCGGTACATCCGGCGCTTGCAGATCAGACAGGTGTACCTCTCAACTCCCCCCTCTCTCATCATCTCAGAGCTTTTTTTGAGGAAACCGTCATTTACGACCAGAAGGTCCAGGTCCGGCTGGTAGGCCTTCAGCCTTTCCACCACCGCCTCGGCCCGCGCGAGGCCCAGGGGGCCGGAGAAGCCCTCGAGGTCGACGTAGATTGGGGTTATCTTGCATCCGCGCTTCATCATCATCCAGGCGGCCACCGGCGAGTCTATACCCCCGGAGAAGAGAGCTACAAGATCGCCCTCGGCGCCGAGGGGTAGCCCGCCGACCCCCTTAACGACGTTGCGGAAGAGGTAGCAGTCGTCTTCCCTGATCTCGACGTAGACCGTCGCTTCGGGACGATCGAGATCAACTCTGAGGTGGGGGAACCTCTCCAGGATCAGGTCCGCGAGCTCCACCGTCTTCTCCTGGGACGAGAAAGGATGGCTTCCCACCCGGCGGAGCCTCAGGGCGAAGGTCTCCGCCTCCGATAGCCCGGTCCTCTCGCAGTAGTCGATTATAAACGAACCGAGATCCTGTAGAGAGGTCTGCTCGCAGGGGGAGAAGGAGACTATCCCGAAGATCTGCTTCAGCCTCTCCTCGTCCACAGGTCCCGAAAGCCAGATCCGGCCCCGGGTCCTCCTCACCTTACATCCCGGGAGGGCCTCCTTGAGGTTTCTCATGAGGAGGTTCTCCCACCGGCTCCTTACGGCTGGGGACTTGAGGGCGATCTCCGAGTACCGAAGAAGGTACAAGCTAGCCCAGCCCCCCGCAGTCCCGGCAGCGGGGGTCTCTTGAGATCTCCATCGTCTCGAGGGTGGACGAAAGGCCGTCCCAGAGGAGGAGCCTCCCGCTGAGAAGCTCCCCAGTCCCCGTGATGTACTTGATAGCCTCCGTCGCCTGGATCAGACCGATGATCCCAGGAGTGACCCCCACCACTGGAAACTTGGCGGGAGGGGGAGCCTGCGGGAAGATGCACCGCAGGCACGCCGACTCCCCCGGAATCACCGTCGTCGCCTGGCCGTGGAAGCCGGAGATCGCCCCGTGGATGAAGGGTATCCTCTTTTTTATGGCCGTCTCGTTGAGAAGATACCGCACGGGATAGTTATCCATGGCGTCGATGACGAGGTCGGCGTCCCCAATGAGACGGGAGACGTTCTCCTCGGAGATAGTCTCCGCCGTCGTCTCGATGACGATCTCGGAGTTCATCTCGCAGAGCTTTTCTCTCGCCGATAGCGCTTTCTTCTTGCCGATGTCCCTCTCCCAGTGGAGGATCTGGCGGTTGAGGTTGGATAGCTCCACCTCGTCGTCGTCGTCGATCACGATCTCTCCGACCCCGGCGGCCGCCAGGTATACGGATATAGGAGAGCCGAGCCCCCCCGCCCCGGCGATGAAGACCTTCGATCCAGCTATCTTCTCCTGCCCCTCGACTCCGAAGAGGCGGATCTGCCGGTCGTACCTATCCAGGAACCTTTCGACGTTCATCGATGTACCTCTCATTTGATGGAACCGTTCTCCCCCCAAACCTGGCGGCGAGGGGTCTCCTCCTTATCCACGAGAAGCTCCAGCATATCATTTTGTCGCCACAAAATCTCCATTAACAATTGTTATCCCATAAAAGGTTTTCTGAGGGCGGTTCTGTCAAGTTATCGGTAGGTGACTTCTAGGTGTTACAAAGCCAAACCAAAAATAAAACTAAATAACAACCGATAATTTTAGCTTTAATTATTATTTATAGCAAGTTAAGCATAACGTTTTCAGCTAGATATCCGGTTCTGGAATTGATATCATTTCACCAAGATTATACATATCTATCAATTTTAAAACTATCTCTCCTTGCTGATCAATTGTACCTAACCCGATGATGTCCACAACAAGTTTTATCTCTGTGGCTATTTTATAACCATGAGGATAATTTGTCTCAATCCATTTTAGGTGTCGATGCCACTCGTCAAGGGCGGTTTGATCAGTTATCAAATCCCATAACAGCATTTTGTTTGTGATATTTATGCCGTGTCGCAATCTACCAACAAAATTCGAGGATTCTTCTTTAAAATTTGTCTCCACATATTCTATTGTCTTTCTATATGCATCTGCTAAATTAAAATTATATTTATCTTGTAGTATTTTGTCTACTATCGAATCTTCGAGCATACTATTTAAAGAACCGGCTAACATTTCAATAGTTTTACTAGCCGGATTTATTTCTAAAATGCCGTTTTCTTTATAACGGATAAGATGCATTATTTCATGTGCAATAGTATGCGCGTCATTAGCGGATTCAGGTGGTGTTTTGTAATAGATGAAATTTTTAAATACATCTGCCGACGCTTCTATACCTTCCGGCAAGTCTAAATCTAAAAACCAGCGAATAATATCTAATTTTTCCTTTCTCTCTTTATTATAGAAATTCTCAAATTCTTCACTCGCTTCCAAGAGATCGGCTACCACCACTAATTCGTCGGATTCAAGGGGTTTCGTTGAGATTTGCATATACAGTGGTTATGCCGTATAATTTATCTGCTTTTCGGAACTCCGCCATAGTGCTCCTTAACATTAATTTTGCAACTTAAAGTAATGCCTTTTGAGTTTTTCTCTAGCGTCGCTTTTATTGAATTTCCATCGAACGGTCGCTTTGATATCATTCCTTTCTCGCTGCCAAGCATCGATTTCTTTTGATAGTTCGTTGATATCACCAATCCTTCGATCCAAGCATTGCTTTGAAAGAGCCGAGAGTTCTATCTCCGCCATATTTAGCCAGCTACCCTTTTTGGGCGTATAATGATATTCGAATTTCTTAGCAAGATTGAAAGCCTCATCGGCAGGAAACGCATCATAAAATGAAGCGGCAGTATGTGTATTTAGGTTGTCCTGAACGAGGCGTATAGAGTCCGCATCTGGATAATGTTTGACAAGATCGCTCATAAACTGTGCGTAGTCCACTTTTGTCCGTCGCTTCCTGACACAGACGATCCTCTTGCCCGCAAGCGGTTCGAAAGCCATAAAAACGCAACATGTGCCATTACGAGCATATTCATAATGCTCCTTTTTGGGAGTTCCAGGTTTCATAGCAATAGGCGTTATGACATCGTCTATTAACTGGCACGGCCTCTCATCGAAGCAGATTACAGGATTTAGTGGATCATAGGGCTGTTCATAAAGGGTCAATACATCCTCCATATGCCAGATGAAGTCGCTTGTCATCTTACCTATGCACCAGCGGCTCTTAAGCCAAGGTTTTATCTCGTTTTTTTCAAT
>NZ_JARFPL010000041.1:0-19212 GCF_029167205.1 Candidatus Methanocrinis alkalitolerans | reverse complement strand
ATACGCCCATCAGTCTCTGCACGAAGCTTTTCCGGTAGCTCCTCAGTATTTTGTATAGTTACAATATCTCCCTTCATAAGATCTATTTTGTCTGTTCTATTATATCAATTTAGTCGTAAGACTATAAAGCAGGCGGACCTAAAGGAGATCGAAGATGACCAGAAATAGATATGCAATCATCATCGAGAAAGGCGAGCGAAATTACTCTGCATACTGCCCGGACCTTCCCGGCGTGGTGGCAGCCGGCAAGACCGAAGAGGAGACGGCAGAGCTGATGAAGGAAGCGATTGAGCTTCATCTGGAGGGCCTGAAAAAAGACGACCTCCCCATACCCGAGCCGACCACCACCGCGAGATCCGTCGTATTTTCTGTCTGAGACGACTTGCTCACACCACGCCCCGATAGAACGCGAGCCTCCTCGCATACGGCCGGAAGATCGAAAGCAGCCTCACCTCCTCCTCTCCTGAAAGCGGCTCCGCCTCCCGACCCGCCCGGGCGAGGAGGCGCACCTCCTCGGGGGTCGAGCAGCCGACGATGATTAGGGTAACATCCTGAGTCAAGGCGTACCGGAGGAGGAGGTCGGGGCCGACCCCGCCCCCGGGGCCCTCACCGTCGACGGCTATGCCCCGCTTCCTTCGCCTCCGGAAGCGTCCCGCCGGGAAAGACGGGCCGAGCGCTTCTGGCGCACCCGATCCATGAGGAGGACGGGCGGGTTACGGGGACGGTCACCGGCGACGCTATAAGCAGGGTGATCGAAACGCTTGTCGATGAGGACCCCGTCCCCCGGGGCGGAAGGTCGATATAAGTATAACTGGAGGTTAGATATGAAGGTACACGTCAGGGCCTTCGCCAGCTTCAGGGAGATTCTGGGAAGGGACCTGGAGCTGGATGTGGAGGACGGATCGACGGTGAGAGACCTCCTCCAGCGGTTGGCCTCATCTCACCAGGCTCTGGGACCCGCCCTCTTCGACGATGATGGGGATTTGAGAGAGTACGTCATCATCATGAAGAACAGAGAGAGGATCGACTCCTCGGAGAGGCGTTCTGTCCCCCTCGCCGACGGCGACGAGGTGGCGATCCTTCCGCCGGTGGCGGGGGGGTGATGGGTCGGATGGATGATGGATGGTTGGGATCCATCAGAAGTCGATACCCCGATAGACCGATGAGGGCCACAGGTGGGTCGATCGCGGGTCCGTTAAAAAAGAGGTAGATCGATGAACGTCGAAAGGTTCCTGGATAGGTACGACCGGCAGATCCGCCTATTCGGAGTCGAGGGGCAGGAGAAGATAGCCGAATCGAAGGTCTTCATAGCCGGGGCAGGGGGGCTGGGCTCTCCGATATCGTTCTACCTTGCGGCCGCCGGGGTCGGGAAGATCGTGATAGCCGACGACGACGAGGTGGAGATCTCCAACCTCAACCGCCAGATCCTCCACTGGGAGAGGGACATAGGCAAGAAGAAGGCGGTATCGGCCAAAGAGAAGCTCACCGAGATGAACTCCGAGATCGTCGTCGAGACGATGGCGGAGACGATCTCCGAAGAGAACGTCTCCCGTCTCATCGGCGACGCCGACCTGGTCATCGACGCCGTGGACAACTTTCCCGTACGGTACCTCCTCAACGAGACGGCGATAAAAAAGAGGATCCCTTTCATCCACGGGGCGATCTCCGGCTTCCACGGCCAGGCGACGACGGTGATCCCGGGGGAGTCGGCGTGCCTCCGGTGCATCTTCCCCCAGCCTCCCCCTCCCGCTCCGTCCCCAGTGGTGGGGACAACCCCCGGGATCATAGGGCTCGTCCAGGCGACGGAGGCCATCAAGTACATCACGGGGACCGGGGAGCTCCTCAGCGGTCGGCTGCTCATCTGGGACGGGCTTTTGCCCTCCCTTGAGACGATAGAGGTCTCGAGAGATCCCCGCTGCCCGGACTGCGCAGGCCCCGGTCAGATCATACCTCCCCGGATAGATCGATGAAGACGGAGGAAGGCCTAAAATCCTCGGGGGATAAATACTCTGTGAATATATAGTTCCTCGACGGATCAGTTCGATTGAGGAGAGATCGAGATGAAAAGGATATACATGGATCACGCCGCCACGACGCCCCTCGCCCCCGAGGTCCTCGAGGCGATGATCCCTTACTTCTCGCAGCGGTACGGAAACCCCTCCAGCCTCCATAGCTTCGGAAGGGAGGCTCGGGAGGCGGTGGAGGAGGCCCGGGCCGAGGTGGCGGCACTCTTGAACGCCGAACCCTCGGAGATATACTTCACCAGCGGCGGGACAGAGTCGGACAACCTCGCCATCAAGGGGATCGCCCGGAGGAACAGAAAGAAGGGGCGCCACATCATCACCTCTTCGATCGAGCACCCCGCCGTCCTGGAGGTCTGCAGATCCCTGACGAGAGAAGGGTTTGAGGTGACTTACCTTCCGGTGACCCGGGAGGGGCTCGTGGAGGTCGGAGCGGTGGAGGAGGCGGTCTGCGAGGATACCATCCTGATCTCGATCATGCACGCGAACAACGAGATCGGGACGATACAGCCCCTGGAGGAGATCGGTAAGCTGGCGAGGGAGAAGGAGATTTACTTCCATACAGACGGGGTCCAGACCGCAGGAAAGATCCCCGTAGACGTGAGATCCCTGGGCATCGACGCCTTCTCCATCTCAGCCCACAAGCTCTACGGCCCCAAGGGGGCAGGAGCCCTCTTCATCAGGAAGGGCGTCAGGATCGAGAGCATCCAGCAGGGAGGAGGCCACGAGAGGGGGATGAGGTCAGGGACGGAGAACGTCCCGGGGATCGCAGGATTGGGGGCGGCCGCCAGAATCGCAAAAGAGAATATGGCAGAAGAGTCGGAGAGGATGAGGTCTCTTCGGGATCGGATGAGCGGCTGGGTCCTCAAAAACATAGAAGGCTCCTGGCTCAACGGTCACCCCGATAAGAGGCTCCCTTCAAACCTCAACTTCAGCTTCAGATACATCGAAGGGGAGTCCCTCCTCCTCCACCTCGATGCTCTGGGGATCGCCGCCTCCACGGGATCGGCATGTTCTTCGAAGAAGCTTGCGGCAAGCCACGTCCTCTCCGCCATCGGCCTATCTCCCGTCGATTCTCACGGGTCTCTCCGGATAACCCTCGGGATGAGCAATACCGAAGAGGATGTCGACTATGCCTGCCGGGCCATCTTTGACTCGGTGAAGAGGCTCAGGGAGATGTCGGCCATGAGGCCGGAGTGAGCCGTCTATAGATGAAGGCGAAAAAATAAGAGGCGGCGAAATGATAAGAGGGGACATATGTCACAGCAAGAATACAGCGAGAAGGTGATGGACCACTTCATGAACCCGAGGAACGTCGGGATGATCGAAGATCCCGACGGATACGGAAAGGTGGGAAATCCGACCTGCGGAGACGTCATGGAGATCTTCATCCGGGTAAAAGACGATAAGATAGAGGATATCAAGTTTCGGACCTTCGGGTGCGGCGCGGCGATAGCGACGAGCAGCATGACCACGGAGATGGCGGTGGGAAAGACGGTCGAGGAGGGGATGAAGATCACCAGGGAGGACGTCGCCGGAGAGCTGGGGGGTCTTCCGCCAAACAAGATGCACTGCTCGAACCTGGCCGCCGACGCCCTCCACATGGCCCTCGAGGATTACAGGAGAAAGATCGCCGACAAGAAGACGTGATCGGCGTTCTTCCGGACGGCGAAGGATGGCGGCATCATCTCGTCGGTCTTCCGCACCTCCCGCCGCTGAGACCGCCGGTACTTTGGGAACCGATCCCGGTCCCTCATCGCCCCGGCGACCTGGCGAGTATGCTCCGATGAGACGCCCTCGGAAGAGGGATGGAGGGTTCTATACTCCTAATCGCCTTATGAAGCCTCAAGATCGTATCATCGTCAGCATCATCTTGAAGGGGGTAGCGGCAGAAAGGGAGTGGGGCTCTCCTGCGGGCATGATCACCATCTCGCCGCCAGAAACCATCATGGCTTCTCCACAGATGACTATCTCAGCCTCACCTTCGATGACGTTTACGACGGCGTCGAAGGGGGCGGTGTGCTCGCTCAACCCCTGCCCCTCGTCGAAGGCGAAGAGGGTTACAGTCCCTGTCCTCTTGTCTACGAGGGTCCTGCTCACTACAGCCCCCTCCTGATAGTCCACAAGTTCGGCTACCTTCAGAGGGCGGCCAGCGATATCCTCGGCAGAGCCCTTATCTTTATCCGGATTCATTAGTCTTCCCTCTCAATTATTCGTAACCCTGCAAACTGTTCCGGATAGGAATATCTAATGACTCTTGAACTTTCCGGACCACGCCACCCCTCCGCGTCTGAAAGGCCGCGGATCATCTGAGGGGGTGGCACCGCCCCGCCTTCTACGACGACGGGCCGTCGGGAGCGGCGATAGATCTCCACCTTGAAGAATATCTTTTTACTCCATGAGATGCCCATAACGCAAAGAGGAAAGATCCCCATGATCCCAAAGCAGGTCCTTCTGGCGGCGGCGATAATCTTTCTTGCTGCTTTTACCTCCGACGCGGACCTGATCCCATCTCAAAGAGTCTCTCCCGACCAGATCTGGCCTGCAAGCTCTGGAAAGGAGCCCGCCGTCGGGTGGGTGACCCTGACGGTGGTGGGAGAGGGGGCGGCGAAGGCGGTCCCCCTGGAGGTGGTCCTGGCGATAGACAGCTCCGCCAGCATGAGAGAGACAGACCCCGACGATAAGAGGCTGGACGCCGCCAGAGTTTTCGTCATGAAGATGGACCCTGCCAGAGATAAAGTAGGCCTCGTCAGCTGGAACGAAGGGATCGACTTCTCCATCCCCCCCACCGACGACTTCGCTGCGATCCTGGAGGCGATCGGGAGGGTGGATAGCGGCCGGGGGACGAACCTGAACCGGGGGCTCAAAGAGGCTATAGACCTATTATCGGCCGACGGTTCCACCGCCGGTAGGGACGGGGGCGCCAGGATCGTGATCATCCTCTCCGACGGCGACGGGGATTACACCAAGTCCGGTAGAAGGGGCTCTCAGGCGGAGAGGGCGAAGGACGAGGGGATCGTCGTCTACACCGTGGGGCTTATGCTCTCAGATCCCGCGAAAGACAACCTGTTGGATATCGCCGAGACGACCGGCGGCAGATACTACGAAGCCTGCGACGCCTCCGCCCTCGACTCGATCTATCAGGCGATCGGGGAGGAGGTGATAAACCTGGCGGGCAGAGAGGTGGAGGTGAGGTACGCCCTTGCCCGGGAACTTTCTCCATCCGATTACTCCGCCCCCCCTTCCTCTGAGGAGGTCGAGGCCGACGGGAGGGTTTTGACCTGGAAGGCGGGCGATATATCGGCCGGCGAGGAGTGGTCGACATCTTTTGCCGTCAGCTCGGATAGGGCTGGGATCTTCGAGCTCGGGGGGGCGGGCTCCGAGGTCACCTACAAGCTGAGGAGCGGTTTTGTCGAGGGCGTCAAGATCGAGGGGGCGTTCCTGGACGTGGCGGAGTTTCGGTCCGGGGCGATGACGAATTTGAACTTGGACTTCGATTTGAGCGGCGTGAGGGAGATCGTAAAACCCGTCCAGCAGGTGCTGGAGGAGGGAGACTCTTTCATCCTCTGGAGGTTCTCCGAGCCGAACTCGAGGTGCGGGAGGAACTGGGCCTATCTATCCGAAGACGGCCGGATCGTAGTCGCCAGCCTCCGCCCCTTCAGCCTATCGACGAGAGACGCCCTCATCGAAGACCTCCAGAGGGTGATGGAGATGATGGTGGCCGCCGGGGTGGACCTCACCGTCTACAACAGGTCGATGGCCCTCAACGCCGCCGAGTTTTACGCTTCGGATGCCGGGATATACCACCAGATAAGCTACTCCTTCGGCGCCGACTTCGACCTCAACCTCGTAGTCCCCGACTGCACCATCGAAGAGGCGAGGCTCGCTGTGACAGGCAGGGAGATGGACTACTTCGCCGGGGCCGCAGACCAGGAGTATTACATAGACGGCGAATACGTCACAGGCTGCCATCTCCACGAGTTCCCCTGGGACGGCTGGTGCACCGCCGAGGACGTCGACATCACCGATAAGATCCTCCCCGGATCCCACAGGATCTCCGGAAGGAAGGTCTCAGACCCCCATACGGTGACCATCGAGGCGATCACCGCCGAGGAGCCGCCGAAGGACTTTCTCCTCTACAGCGACGACTACAGATCGGTCTGGACCCCGGCGACGAAGAACGTCCTCATATCACCGGCGCAGATGCTCTCGGTCACCTCGGGTACCCTGGGGTGAGGAGTGAGAAGCGGGCTCCTGTTCAACCCTCCCGGCTGAATACCTCGAAGCCGAAGGACTCCTTCAGGACTGCGGGGTTGAGCCTTCCTGCCACCAGGGTCCGCCTCGAACGAAGGTCGTTCATGACCACTTTGGCGGGGGCGAAGACGTTGTGGTCGACCTTGAAGAAGTCGAAGCCACACTCCTTGAAGGTCTTGTAGAAGGGGGCTCCATAGTCTTTTGAGGTCTCGGAGGGGGCGGCCTTCAGGTAGCCCAGGAGCTCGTCAAAGGGGTCGTAATCGACGGTGTAGTAGGTCTCGCCGCCGTAGATGATGGCGTCGTTGGAAGCTCCCATGCACTTCGTCGCCTTCCCGACGATCGGAGCGATCGGCGCCCTCCCCCAACCCATCTTGATCGTCCTGATATCGAAGCCCATGGTGAAGAGCTTGTGCAGGCCGGTCTCTACGACCCGGGCCGAGACCTGTACGAGCCCCGCCACCGAGTCGGTGGGGGCGACGGCGAGGCGGAGGTCGGCAGGGTCGATCCCGCAGGCGTCGGCTATCTTCTCTGCGGCCTCCTCGTCGGGAAGGGTCTCCGACTCCAGGAAGAGGACGCCGACGTCGGCGTACTCCTCGAACTCCAGGGCGTCGTAGAGATCCTTCGTCTTCCTCGCCAAAGCCCGGGCGGGTCCGGAGCCCATCCCGAAGTACTTGCCCGCTTTCACCTGCCACATGGCGCACTGGGAGGCCATGCAGGAGATGGCGGGATGGTCTGTCGTCACCTGGACCCCGGGGATGGGGATCCCGTCGATCTCGCACGGGGTCGGCTGTATGTCGGCGAGGTCGGCCATGCAGATCCTGGAAAGGTAGATCCCCGCCCCAAGACCTCCTTTCGCCTCCACCCCGGCGTCGGCTACGACGGTCCCGTTATCAAGCTCGAAGACCCCCACCCGGAGCTCGTCGGCGTAGTCCAGCATCTCCTCGAATACCTCTAAACCAAGCTCGTTCAGCGATTGCAGAGTTCTCACCTGGAGAGTCAAGATGCAGGAGTCGATATAAATTTGCCGATGAGAAAAATGGATGGATCTTTTGCCAAGGACGGAGGGGACGGGGAGGAGACGGAATAAAGGGGGTTGAAGGGGGGGAAAGCCAAACCTTTTCAACAAGCAGCCTGAAGGTGAGACCATGTTCGAACCTGATGAGGAGTCAATAATCCTGGAGATCGTCTGCGGCCTCATGGACATTTCGGCTGAAGAGATGATGAACGTCGGCGAGATGGCGAAGAGGGTCATAATCTTCGATCCCGATACAGAGAGCGAGGAAGAGGCGGTAGCAAGGCTGAAGGATGCCGTAAAGGAGATGTCGAAGGAGGAGGCGGTGGTGGCGGGGGTCTTCATCTCGGGGCTCCTCCGGTGTAACCTCAGAGAGCAGTTCATGCAGGCCGTCGGCGATTACGAGGCTGGCGAAGGGGATGAAAGCTGTGGATGTGGCACCGGCTGTGGATGCAGCAGGGGCGGTCCCGCGGATAGAGGGGCTTGAATAGGCGGGATTCTGAAAATAGGCTGATAAGAAGAAGGGGCGGGAAAGAGGCTCAGCTCGCAATCCTGGGCCCTGGGGCAAAGGACCAGGGGAGCCTCTTTCTGTCGGGTCTGGGGGACCTGTCCCTGGTCTTGTCCCGGTCTCCGACGTGGTCTGTGGATAGGGTGTAGAAGTCGAGCTCTCCGGGACAGCCCATGGATCCCGGTCCCGCACCAGGCCAGGGGTCCATCGCCATCGAGGCCGCCATCTCAGCTCCGCAGCCACCGCAGTCTTTGCCGCCACAGCCCCCATCGCCGCAGCCGCAGCCGTCGCCCTCCTCGTCGGGGCCCGCGCCGTTCATCTGATCCAGGGCGTAATCATCGCTCCCGGCAGAAGCCTCATATCGAGCCTTCTCATAGTCCATCTTGACGGGGAGGTCTCCGGCGTAGACCGGATCTCTCAGATCAGCGAGCATAAGCTCCAAGGTGACCAATCCTAATCTTGCCATTTTATTATCCATCTCCTGGATCGCTCTCGACGATCGCATAATATGAGCACGTCAATTAACGTAGCCTTACTATATAAAGGTTACTAAGCCCAGATTAGGCATTGGACCCTTCGGATATAAGGGTATGGGGATAGTTTAGAGATCTCATCGAACGTCCCGCTGGCTCTGCTCCGGGGTGCTTCGCCGCAATTTCCCTCTCTGCCGTCATTTATGCCGGCGATGGGAGCTGCCATCTCGAAGGGCGACGAGAGGATGACCTGGATAAAGGAGAGGGGCGACACGACCCATAGAGAAAAAAGGAAAAAGGAGAGAAGGAACTCAGCCGAAGAGGGCGCCGAGACCCTCAATGCCGCTCTCTTCAGCCTCTTCCTTATCTTCCTCAGCCTCTTCTGCCTCCGAAGCCGCCGCGCTGGCGGCCGCCGCCGCGACGGGTGCGGCAGCCACGGCGACGGACGGCGCCTTGGAGAGGACGTCCTCGATGTCGACGCCCTCAAGGGCGGAGACGAGGGCCTTGATCCTTACCTCCTCGGCTTCGACGCCTGCGGCGCTGAGTATGGTCTTTATGCCCTCTTCGGACACGTCTTTACCAGAGCTGTGAAGCAGTAATGCTGCATATACATATTCCATCTTAATCCACCTCTTGATCTCGATCAACCAAACAGGGCAGACAGTCCGCCAAGTCCGGCCTCTTCATCCTCTTCTTTCTCGGCCTCTTCGGCCTTCTCTTCTCCCTTCTCCGCAGGAGCTGCTGTGACTGCCGCCGCCGATCCCCCTTCCGCAAGGCTCTTCAGCAACGCCGCATCGGCGGCCGCCTTTGCCAGGAGAGCCTCCATCATGCTGGGGACGGGAAGCGAGCACTCCAGGACCAGGTTTCTGGCCTTGGATGCCGCCCTCTGGAGAAGGGGACTAATGGTAGTCGGGGTCGCGTAGCCTATCTCCAAGGCGAGGCCCATAGCCTGTGACGAGGCGGTGGCCATCTGAGATATAATGCTATCGACGTCGATGGTCAGGTGTTCCGGCCTGTATACGAGACCGCCCTCGTAGACCGCCCGGAGCTGTAACCCCACCATCCTCGGGAATATCTCCATCGTCGCCAGCACGTCGGCGAGCTGGGCTGATATCGTATCCCCCTCCTCTGCCACCACCTTCATCTCGTTGATGACCACTTTGCCGCTCTTGATGACGGCAGGGATACCAGCGGACTGGAGCTTGCCCACCATGGGGCCAGGAGAGAAGGGCGTCTCCCCCTTCTCGATGACTATATCGGTGGGAGCCTTGCCGCCGGCCTTGATCGGCATCGGCTGCTTTTTCTCTTCCAGCATCCTGTAGAGCTTGAAGGGGTTCACGTCGGTGAATATGAAAGCCGTCTGGGCTTCGATCCCATCCGCCAGGGGCAGAAAGTCGTCGGAGCACTTCTCTATCGCCCGGCGGGCGATGTTGTTTCTGACCATCTTGATGGTGGCAAAATCCCTCAGATCGGCCCGCAGGTCCTGGATCTGCTTTGCGGGGATCTCTGTCAAGCTCACCAGCCCAACGACGGGTGATTCGCCGATCCTCTCCACCAGATCTTCTACCTCTCGGATCTTCCATTCCGGGACGTGCTCTGTATGGCGTACCTGGACGGACATTTCAAATCACCTTTACCGCGGGACCCATGGTGGTCTTGACGTAGACGGACTTCAGGTTGTGCTTGCCGTCCTTGAGGGTCTGTTCAAGCTTGGTCGTGACGGTCTCTACGTTCTCAGCTATCTCTTTAACTTCCATATCCCTGGACCCGACGGCCATATGGAACGTCAGCCGGTCCCGAGACCTCACCCTCACCAGATTTCTCTGCCTCTTGATGATGGGCGCGATGTCCACGTTCGGGGGCAGGGGAAGGGGCATCTTTCCCCTCTTTCCCAGGATGGGGCCCAGCTTTTTGCCTATCGTCGGCATGAAGCTAGTCTCTGATATGAAGTAGGTGTACTCGTCAGCGATCTTTCTCGCTCGCTTCTTGTCATCCCCCAGCTCTGCGAGCTCGTCGGGGGATATCACCAGATCGGCGCCGGCACGCTGAGCCAGAAGGGCGGTCTCACCGGCGGCAAATACCGCTATCTTTGCAGATTTGCCGCGGCCGTGGGGGAGAATTATCTCCTCGTCCACCCTGTTGGCGGGCATGCTCATGTCGATATTGTGCAAGTTGATCGCCAGATCGACGCTCTCGCTGAACCTCCTCTCGGGGGCCTCGGAGATCGCCTTTCTGACGGCTTCCTCTATCGTCTTGTTCATCTCAATCCTCCGTAGTCCACGACTCGCGGTCTACTACGGCGTCTCAAAAAGAGAGTCAAAAATCCCGTCTTCAATCCTCTATAATTAGTTTTCGTCTATGCGAGGATCTCATCGAACCTGCCCTCATCGACCGCCGCCTGGGCCTCCTTTCGGGGCATCCCCTCTACGGTGATACCCATGGTCCCACAGGTCCCGATGACCTCTTTGGCAGCGCTCTTCAGGGAGACGGAAAGTAGGTTATTCCTCTTGATTCCCGCGACCTTCACCACTTGGTCCATGGTCAGGTTACCCACCATCTCGAGGGCGTTGCCGGAACCTTTCTCCAGCCCCACCTCTTTGAGGACCAGCGCCGAGGTTGGGGGGGTTCCTACATCCACCTGATACTCGGTCCTGCTCTTCACCGTAACCTTGACCGGGACCTGCATCCCGTTCAAATCCGCGGTCGCCTCGTTTATCTTCTTTACCACATCTGCGACGTTAACGCCTAGAGGTCCTAGTGCGGGGCCCAGGGGGGGTCCTGCGCTGGCCTTTCCACCGGGTACCAACACTTCAACAACATTGGCCAAGAAATTCACCTCTGAATCTCATCTTTGCTGAGCACGCGCACGTGGTCACCCCTTACTGTTATGGGGATGGGGACCATCGCCTCGAAGAGCTCTACGGTTATCTCCTCTTTGCCGATGTCTACCCTCTTGACCCTGGCCATCTCGCCCTTGAAAGGCCCTGAGATCAGCTCCACTATAGCTCCTTCGTTGATGCCCACCACCGCGGGTTTCGGCGTCAGAAAATGCTCCACCTCACCGAAGCTGGAAGCCCCCTTGATCACCGATCGGGCGTGAGGTACACCCTGTATCGCCTCTTCGACGATCTCCGGTGCCTTCGCCTCCACGATAACGTAGCCTTTTAGGACGTCGGGGACGAGAAGCGCCATGATATCGTACTTCTCTTTGCGCGCCAGCTGGGCTATGAGGTTCGCCACTGAACGCTCCTGATTTGCGGTGGTCTTCACCACATACATGCTGGTCTCGGCCATTCTGACGGAAGACAGTCGAACCGAATATAAATAGGTTTGCAGCCAGCCTCGATGGAGCTCACTCCTCGTTATCGAATACCTGCGCCCGATCTTTCGTCGGTTCCGGGGTCGGGAACGGGCCGCCATGATAAAAGGCCGCCGGAGCCGCCACCCCCTCCGGACGGCGCGGCATCTTCGGGCCGCCGCTGGATGCGCCCCCCTCTCGCGAAACGTTTATATAGAAGTTTAAACACCTCGCAAGCCATCAGATCAACTGGAGGAAGAAGAAAGATGGCAGGATTGGGGGGAACCCCTGTACTTATACTGAGAGAGGGCAGTCAGAGGACCGCCGGCCGCGAGGCACAGAAGTCGAATATCATGGCAGCCAAGGCTGTGGCGACGGCAGTAAGGACCACTCTAGGACCCAAGGGGATGGACAAGATGCTCGTCGACACCCTGGGAGATGTGGTCATAACCAACGATGGCGTCACCATCCTCAAGGAGATGGACATCGAGCACCCGGCTGCCAAGATGATGGTCGAGATCGCCAAGACCCAGGACGATGAGGTCGGCGACGGCACCACCACCGCTGTGGTCCTGGCGGGGGAGCTTCTGAAGAAGGCCGAAGAGCTCCTCGACCAGGAGATTCACCCCACCGTCATCGCCGCCGGTTACAGGGCAGCAGCCGAGAAGGCGATGAATATCATGAAGGATATGGCGATAAAGGTATCTCCCGATGACGATGCGCTCTTGAAGAAGATCGCCATCACCGCCATGACCGGGAAGGGTTCCGGCGTCGCCAGAAACGAGCTCGCCGAGCTATCCGTCAAGGCGGTCAAGGCGATCGTCGATGAGGACGGGACGGTGGACGTCGACAACATCACCGTAGAGAAGAAGGTGGGCGGGAGCGTCAGCGACTCTCAGCTCGTCTACGGCATGGTCATCGACAAGGAGCGTCTCCACCCCAACATGCCCAAGAAGGTGAAGGACGCCAAGATCGCCCTCCTCAACACGGCCATCGAGATCGAGAAGACGGAGGTCGACGCCAAGATCGAGATCACATCCCCCGATCAGCTCCAGGCCTTCCTCGACCAGGAAGAGACGATGCTGAGGGATATGGTCAACAAGATCGTCAGCACCGGGGCCAACGTCGTATTCTGCCAGAAGGGGATCGACGACCTAGCCCAGCACTTCCTGGCGAAGGCCGGGGTCTACACCATCCGGAGGATCAAGAAGAGCGACATGGAGAAGCTGGCGAGAGCCACCGGTGGGAGGATCGTCACCAGCATCCACGACCTCGCTGAGAGCGAGCTGGGACGGGCAGGCCTTGTGGAGGAGAAGAAGATCGCCGGCGACGACATGACCTTCGTCGTGGAGTGCGAGAACCCCAAGTCGGTATCCATAATCCTCAGGGGCGGGACCGAGCACGTCGTCGACGAGCTGGACCGAGCAATGGAAGACGCCCTCAGGGTCGTCGGCGTAGCCCTCGAAGACGGCCTTCTGATGGCCGGTGGCGGCGCCCCCGAGATCGAGCTCGCCCTCAGGCTCAGAGAGTACGCGGCCACCGTCGGCGGAAGAGAGCAGCTGGCCATCGAGTCCTTCGCCGAGGCCCTGGAGGTCATACCCAAGACCCTCGCCGAGAACGCAGGTTTCGACCAGATCGACACCCTGGTGGCCCTTCGAAGCAGCCACGAGAAGGGGGTCAAGACCGCAGGCCTCGACATGGAGACCGGCAAGCCCTCAGACATGGAGGAGAAGGGCGTCGTCGAGCCCATGAGGGTGAAGACCCAGGCGATCAACTCCGCAGCCGAGTCCGCGGTCATGATCCTCAGGATCGATGACGTCATCGCCTCCAAGTCCGGTGGCGAGGGCGGGATGCCCGGCGGCATGGGCGGCATGGGCGGCATGGGCGACATGGGAGAGGACTTCTGAGCCCCTCCCACTACCTCATCTTTTCTTTTTTCCCGAAAACGCCAAAAAAAACGCGACCTATGGTCAAGGCCCTATGCAGATCCGGGGGCATTCTTCGTCTCTTCAAGGGCCGGCCGGTAGAACTTCTCCGTATATTCTTTAACCATCCTCCTGGAGGTGAAGTGGGGTCCGGCGACCATGATCGCCTCTTTCATCAGCTTCACCCACCCCCGGGGGACGCCCTCGTCGTCCACCCTGTAGTAGAGGGGTATCACTTCCTTTTCCAGGATCTCGTATATCGCCTCCGAGTCCCGATCATCTCTATAATCGTTCGTCGGCCCCTCCGATCCCTCGAACCCCCAGCCGTTTTTGCCGTTGTAACCCTCGACCCACCAGCCGTCGAAGACGCTGAGCTGAGGTACGCCGTTGAGGGACGCCTTCATCCCGCTCGTCCCCGAGGCCTCCATGGGAGGCCGGGGGTTGTTGACCCAGACGTCGACGCCGTGGACGAGGTACTGGGCCAGGTACTGGTCGTAGTCCTCGACGAAGGCGATCCTCCCCTCGAAACTCTTGTCCGCGGCGGCGTTGTAGACCTGCTGGAGGAGGAGCTTGGACTGCTGGTCGTCGGGATGGGCCTTCCCCGCGAATATTATCTGAACCGGACGATGGGGGTCTGTGAGGATCTTTCTGAGCCTTTCCGGGTCTCTGAGCATGAGGGTCGCCCTCTTGTACGAGGCGAACCGTCTCGCGAAGCCGAGGGTGAGGGTCTGGGGGTCCAGAAGCGTCCCCAAGGCCATAATCGTCCTGGAATCTGACTCGGGGTCCCTCCATTTATCCCTCGCCCGGTCCTTTATCTTGTTTATCAGAGCCCTCTTCATCCTCCGATGCTGATCCCAGAGCAGCCGATCCGGTATCTCCTCCAGCAGCTCCCAGATGAGGGGGTTGTCGTGCTTTTCGAGCCAGTCTCGGCCGAGGTACTGGTTGAAGGTGACGTTGCCGAGCCGTCTATCTATCCAGGTGGGGACGTGGATGCCGTTGGTTACGTAATCTATGGGGACCTCCTCTTCGGCGAGGTCTGGCCAGAGGTGGCGCCACATCTGCCGGGTCACCTCCTGGTGCTTCTGGCTGACGCAGTTTCGATGGGCGCACATCCTGAGGGCGAAGGCGGTCATGTTGAAGCCGCTGGCCGGGTCCCGGGGATCGATCCCCAGCTCGAAGAACTCGGCCCTGTCCATCCCGATCCTCCGGAGGTACGATCCGAAGTACTTCTCCATCAGAGGGAAGGGAAACTTGTCGTGGCCCGCGGGGACGGGGGTGTGGGTGGTGAAGACCGTCGTCCTCCTCACCTCCTCTGCCGCCTCATGGAAGCTCATCCCCTCGTCGACCCTCTCCCGGATCCGCTCGAGGATGGCGAAGGCGGGATGGCCCTCGTTCAGGTGGAGGGCGGAAGCCTCGATCCCCAGGGCCTTAAGAACCCGGACTCCCCCTATCCCCAGGACTATCTCCTGCCTCAGCCTCTGCTCCGGGTCGCCGGTGTAGAGCCGGTCGGATATGGACCGGTTCCAGGGGTCGTTGGCTTCGACGGCGGTATCCATCAGGTAGAGGTCGCTCCTCCCCACCTGGACCTTCCAGACCTCGACGTAAATCTCCCCGTCCAGAAGGGGTATATCAACCAGGAGGGGGTTGCCGTCGTCGTCCCGGAGCCTCCGGACCGGGGCGTTCTCCCTGTCGAGCCTCTCGCAGGCCCCGGCCTGCCAGCCGTCGGGGGCGATCCTCTGGAGGAGGTACCCCTCGGGGTACATGAAGCCGATCCCCACGGAAGGGATCCCCAGGTCGCTGCACTCTTTCAGGTAATCTCCGGCGAGAAACCCCAGCCCTCCGGCGTAGACGGGGAGGGCGTGGTGGAGGCCGTACTCGGCGGAGAAGTAGGCTACGGTATTATCCTTCGGATCTCCTACCGAGGTGCAGAACCAGCCGCTGGAAGGGTCCATGTCCCCCTCGAACCTCGCCATCACAGCGTCGTAGTACCGGAGGAACCGAGGGTCGAGGGAGGCGAGCTTTAAGACGCCGTCGTCGAGCTCGTGCATCATCTTGACGGGGTTGTGGCCGTTTCGGCTCCATGCGGCTCGGCCGCCCAGCATTATGAATAGCTCTCTTCCCTCGGGGTGCCAAGTCCACCAGAGGTTGTAGGCGAGGTCGCCGAGCTGGGCGATCCTCGCCGGGAGGTTCGGAAATTTGTCTCTTGGTCTGTAGTGCATGATCTATCCTTCCCATCACCGCTCTCGCCGCTACCATGGGCCTAGGATGATTTTACCTTTTCCTCGATGGAGATGATGAAGGATGCGAAGGATTGAAATAAGCCTGCAAAATATGTATGAGGCAGAGCGATCGATCGCCCGGCCCTCAAAACGTCTGTCCTCTCTGGTTCGTCCGCCCGAAGGGGTTCAAATCTACATCTCTTCTGTGGGGACGAGCTCCCTTCCAGCATCCTCCCATGCGGAAGGTCCACCCACCAATATCCAGGCGTCATGGTCTGCGAAGATCCTCAATACCGTTACGGCAAAGGCCGCATTGGTATCAAGAGTACAGACGACGGCGATCTTTTTGTCGGTTGGGACCATATCCATAGACGTAACCAGCACAGGACCTGGTATATTCATAGAACCGGGTATGTGGGCTGCATCGTATAATTCGGCGGGCCTCACGTCCAGAACGAACAAGTTCTCGTCACCAGCATCGACGGCGTCTATGAGTTCCTGAACATCCATCAAATAGTAGTTATTTTCTGGATAGCTCATCAAAAACTCATCAGCCTTGTCCATGTAGTCGACCTCGGCCATCATCTCATCGGACTCAGCCATATCGTCGTATTCGCCCATCACCTTATGCTCCGCCGCCTGGACCGACGCCGCTGCAACGAAGAGGCCCAAGAGGACGAAAACTAACAGTGCTATATTCCTCATTCCATACCACCAAACGATAACTCTTCTAGTTGATAATATATATCGTTTGCGGACATATTAAATTAAATGATTTGTAAAAAATTAGTATTTACATATAAAAATATTGGTCTAAAACCGCCACAGGGACGACCACCCCCCACCTATTCTCAGCCGATCATAAGTCGGGACCGGGAGCAGGGTATGCTGGAAGGGTCTCCATCCTCGATAGAGGGATCCCTCTTCCCACGGCGAAGGAGTAGAGGGGCAGAAATTCCGTCCCCGCCAGGCCCAGGGCGGCGGAGACGGAGTCGTCGAAGAAGCAGCCTATCCCGCACCCCCTAAGCCCCGAAGCCTCAGCTTCCAGGTAGAGGGTCTGGCCGACGGTGCCACACTCCCAGAGGAGCCGGTTGTAGAACCAGGGTCCCCGCTCCTCCAGAGCCCCTCGTAACCGAGCGATCATGAAGAGGGAGAAGCAGCCGTCGGAGGCGATCTTCTGGCCGCAGGAGAGGGCCCTCGAAGGGTCCCTGAAGTCTCCGGCAGCCAGCCGATAAAATCCCGGAGGCGATCCATAGCCGGGCGGTTTCCACTCGAACTCCCGCATCTCGGATCTGAGGGGATCATAATGGTCGGGGTTTCGGATGAGGATATAGAGACCCCGATCGAGGGACAAAACCCGGTGGACGAATACGGCGAGGTCCGCCTCCGCCCTCCAGGGAAGGGCGTTGAAGGGGAACCTTCCTCGGCGAGGCAGGGTCCGCGCCAGCGTCCTGAAGAAGTCGTCTTTTGTCATGCTGAAGGCCGGGTCCATGACGATGGCGCTTCGCCGCTGGCGGATGATCCTCCGGAGGGACGATGGCGGATAAGAGAAGGGGGTACCCTCTGCCATCTGGTCGAAGGCCCGGAGCGCGACTTCCCCCGCCGGTTTGGCCGTCGACTTCGCCATCTGGTCGACGAGGGGCCAGGCGACGGCTCCGGGGCTGAGCCGGTCGGAACGCCCATGCCACTTCAATTCTTTGAACTCGGCCACGACCCCCTCCGGGATGCTATAGCCCGAGACGCTCTCACCCCAGGGGTGGACGGCGACGAGGCAGTCGGGGACCTCGGACTCCGGATCGACCTCTCGGCTAGCCCGGGACAGCCCGTCCGTCCCCGCGCCGCTTTCGTTGGAGACCCCGAGGAGGAGCGCCAGGTCCCCGGTCCCGACGCCGTCGAGGAGGGTCGCCCGCCACCCCAGGGCCGCCGAGGCGAAGCTGAGAGCTCCGAGGGCGTGGCCGAGGTTGAGGTGGAGGTAGCGAAAGGACCTCTCCCCATACTTCCAGGACTCCCTCCATGGGATGGAGGTGAAGCCCCCGAGGACCGACCCCGCCGGAAGGGCGGCGGCCATATCTCTCCAGGCCGTCTCGGAAAACCGCCCCCTCACCTCGAGGGCGTGCTCCCGGGGGGCGTAGTGGGCGACGGTGGGGCGGTCGAAGAGGCCGGGAATCGGCCCCGATATCAAATAGCCCTCCGTCGGGTGGAGGTTCCCGCTGGAGGGGTTCGTCCGCAGCGCCCAGGCCGCCCCGCCTCCGCCGGCTCTCCTCCAGGCAGAGATGGCGAGGGAGTCGAAGAGGAGCTGGGAGATCGTCTCGAAGGATAGGGGGCGGGGCGGGACGTTCCCCTCGGAGAGGGCGAGGTAGTAGTCGGGCCCCTCGCCGGGCGAAGGCTCGGGCCGGGCAAGCTCCACGAGCTCTGCGCCCCGAAACCTTCGAAAGGGAGCAGGCTCGTTCGCCCAGTCCATCATCTTCGGCCCCGGGGCCATCCGGGCAAAGCTGTGCTTCGTCGCCTGGTGGTAGGCGAGGACTACGTCGAGCTCTTGGGACATCTTTGGATTTCTCCTCATCTTCGGCTTCGGGCTGCTGCGGGTTTAGAGGTTTGGGGCAAGACTCATACTCCAAGGCGTTTATTGTCCGCTGAGGAGTAAACTTTTTCGGCGGGATTGTTCGGGGGCGCAGGATAATTCGACTTATATTTTGGCAGGATATCCCCTCTTAAGTCCATCGTTCTCCTCCCCGACGAGCCCGGAAGATCGCCCTCTCGATGGAGATATCAGACCATGGGACCGTCCGGCCCGGAAGCGTCCTCCCTTCGCGCAGATCGGCTCACGCCTTCCGGGGCACCGAGACGCGAAAACCGCCTTTGGCCGGATCAGCTCTCCGGCCAGTCCCGCCCTCAAATCTCGATTCCTCGACGCCCGCCCCGTCCCTCCTCCATCTTTCCATCGCGGCTTCTGCACAAGTGTTTTAGATGAAAAGGTCCATTCGCAGATCAGAAGAGCAAAAGAGAAGTTGAAGTCATGCCGAATGCCAAGACCAATTCTGTGGCTCACGAGGCCGACCCTTTCCTAGCCGAGATCAGAAGGCTGCGGGGCAGGGCGGATGGAGGCAGCGGGGAGGAGTGGGTCGAGAGGGCGGTGGACCTGAAGGTCGACCAGCTCCTGGACCTCTCCGAGTGCCTGAGGGAACTGGAGCCCTCCTCCGATATCGCCGAGATCAAGGACGAGTGCGACAGGATCGTAGAGGAGATGGTCACAGGGAGGCTCGGGGGCGAAGAGGCGGTGGGGAGGACGGAAGCTTTTCTCTGCAGGGCCGCCTCCCTCATCATGGAGAGGCTGATGGAAGAGATAGAAGAGTGAGTCTGGGTTTTTTTCAGGGTTTTAACTTGTAGGATCGGAAAGGACGAAGCGGGAAGTCCCCATCCTTCAGGGTGGGGATGAAAGCGGAGTCCTTCCCTTTGCTTCTGCTAACCGATAACTATTTAAGAGAATAATGGGATACACACA
>NZ_JARFPL010000040.1:0-19331 GCF_029167205.1 Candidatus Methanocrinis alkalitolerans | reverse complement strand
ACATTCTCTCCACAGGGATGGAACAGCCCGTAGCGCCCATAGAGTCAAAACCTCTACATCACGTTTCTGTGATGCAAGTCTTGGCGATGAAGTGGGAAGCCCTACCCTTTAGGGTAGGGTAGTTCACGGCGTTTGGGGTTTTTGGGATCTTCAGGCTCGTTGGGTCCTTGGGGATTTTTGGGTCCTTGGAGGTTTTCGGATCAAAGCTCCCTAGCCCGGAGGGGGAGGAGCGGCTCCGAAATGGCCCAGGCCCCGCCTCCGCCCCCCCTCGTCCCTCTCTCCTCCTTCGCAGGGGCCAGGTCGGGGGCGACCTCCAGAAGCCTCATGGTGTAGGGGTGGACGGGGCTCGACGTTACCTCGCTCGTCGGCCCCTCCTCGACGATCTTTCCATCGAGCATCACCGCCATCCTGTCGCTCACCTTCCTTGCGAGGGCGATGTCGTGGGTTATGAAGAGGATGGCAAGCCCCCTCTTCTCCTGGAGGTTCAAGAGGAGCTTGAGGATCTTCGCCTGGACGGAGGCGTCCAGGGCCGAGGTCGGCTCGTCGGCGATGAGGAGCTTGGGGTTGAGGACGAGGGCTCTGGCGATCGCCACCCTCTGGGCCTCGCCGCCGCTGATCTGGTGGGGGTACTTTCCCAAGAAGGCGTCGTCGGAGGATAGCTCCACCTCCTCGAGGACTCGTTTGACGAGGGCGACCCTCTCCGCGGAGCTGCCCGCCTTCTGGATCGCCAGGGGCTCGCTGACGGCATCGAAGACGTCCATCCGGTGGCTGATGGACTCCTTGGGGTTCTGGTAGATCATCTGGACCTTTCTGTAGAAATCCCGGTCCCTCCTGACCAGGGGGGTCCCCTCCAGCCGGATCTCCCCCTCCTGGTGACTGAAGAGGCCGATGACGGTCTTGGCGAGGGTCGTCTTGCCGGAGCCGCTCTCGCCGACGAGGGCGATCGTCTCCCCCTCGTAGAGGGTGAGGTCGACGCCGTCGACGGCGACGAACTTCCCGAACTTCGTTTTAATTTTCGAGAGCTCCAGGAGGGGGACGATCCCGCCCCGGTGGCAGGCGATAGATCTGTCGCCGACCCCCAAAAGAGGGGGTACCTCCTTATTGCATATATCGATCCTCTGGGTGCACCTCTCGCTGAAGGGGCAGCCGCAGACGCCGTGGACCATCCTCCCCGGTATCCCCTGGAGGTCCTTTGTGGTGGTCATGTTGGGTGACGACCTGATGAGCCCCCGGGTGTAGGGGTGGCGGGGGTTCTCCAGAAGGTCGCAGGTATCGCCGATCTCGACGATCCTCCCGGCGTAGAGGACCGCCATCCTCTCCGTCAGCCTCGCAGCGGCAGACAGGTCGTGGGTTATGACGAGGCTGACCTTCCCCACCATCCTCTCCAGCAGGAGCTTTGTGATCTCCGCCTTCGTAACGGCGTCCAGGGAAGCCGTCGGCTCGTCGAGGATCAGGACCTGAGGATCGTTTGCGAGAGCCATGGCGATGAGGGCCCTCTGCTTCTCCCCACCGCTCAGCTGGTGGGGGTATGACCCGCCCTTCAAATCTTCCAGTCCCACGGATCCCAGGAGGCGACCGATCCGGCCCCCGATGTCGCCGGGGTGCCTTCGATCCCGGTGGGCAGAGATCGCTTCACCGATCTGGTCGGAGACGGTCATCAGGGGGTCGAGGGCGTCCTCGACGTTCTGAAAGACCATGGCCATATCCCTCCCCCGCATCTTCCGCCGCTCCCGGTCGTCGAGGGCCGTGATATCCACCCCATCCAGGAGGACCCTCCCCGTGACCTTCCCGTCCAATAGACCCATCAGGGCGAGGCCCAGGGTGGTTTTTCCGGCCCCCGACTCCCCTATGATGGCGATGGAGTCGCCCCGGGAAAGGTCGAGGTCGATCCCTGCGAGGATCTCGGCGCCTTCATAAGACGCCTTCAGGTCAGAGATTTCAAACATCGTCAGATCCCTCCATCATGCCCCTTCTCCCTCTCTCGAAGCCTCGGGTCCAGGGCCGACTCCAGGGCGAAGCCGATGAAACTGAGGCCTATGAGGGTGATGGATAGGGCGATCCCCGTAGGGAGGAGCCACCACTTCCAGACCTCCAGGTATGTGAAGACCCTGGCGTACTGCATCATCTTTCCCCAGCTCATCATCGAGGGGTCGGATATCCCGAGGAACGATAGACCGGCCTCCATGAAGACCGCCCTCCTGGCGTCCTGGATCATCGTCGCCACCAGGACGGGTCCCAGGTCGGGGATGATGTGGTGCAAGAGGATGTGAGACGGTCCGGCCCCGAAGGTCCTGGAGGCGGAGACGTGCATCCTCTCTTTGAGGGTGAGGGTCTGGGCCCTGATCACCCTCGCCCCCCCGGGCCAGGAGAGGGCGGATAGGAGGAGGATCATAAAAAAAACGTTCGGCCGCAGGTACGCCGCCACCAGGATTATGACGATGACGTCGGGGATGGCCACGGTGGCGTCGACGACCCTCATCCAGAACCGGTCGTATAGGCCGCCGAAGATCGCCGCCGTCCCCCCTATGAGGACGCTGATGAAGCCCGAGAGGAGGGCGACCCCGAAGGCGACGGATAGTGAGGTTCTGGCGCCGTAGAGGAGCTGGGTCCAGATGTCCTGACGGGCGTCGTTAGTCCCCAGCCAGTGATCCTCCGAGGGGCGGCTGAAGGCTGGGGTGCTGGTATTCTCTCGTGGAGCATAAGGGGTGAGGATGGGGGCGAAGATGGCGAGGAGGACCATCGCCCCGATGAGAAGGAGCCCCGCCCTTCCGAGGTTGCTCCCTGCGACCTCGCGCCAGACGCTAACGTGCATGGCTCACCCTCGGATCCAGCCTTGAATAGAGGAGGTCTACCAGGAGGTTTCCCACCAGAACGACGACTGTCACCATCAGAAGTATCCCCTGGATGAGGGGGTAGTCCCTGGTGAGCAGGGAGTTATAGAGGAGCGATCCGACGCCGGGATAGGAGAATACGATCTCGACGAAGAGGGCTCCTGTGACCATCTGGGGGATCGAGAGGCCTGTGGCCGTCACCACCGGGAGGAGGGAGTTTCTCCCCGCGTGTCTGTACTTGATTTGTCCCTCGGAGCAGCCCTTCGCCTTGGCGGCGAGTATGAAGTTCTCCTTGAGGGTGGTGATCATGGTATTTCTGGTGAGAAGGTAAGCCGAGGTGACCCTCACCAGGACGAGGGCCGCCAGGGGCGCCAGGAGGTGGTGGAGGATGTCGAGGGCGAGGGGGAGACCCGATAGGCCGCTGTAAGGGGTGAGGGCCCCGGATAAGGGGATGAGCCCCAAGACCACCCCGAAGACCAGGAGGAGGACGATCCCCATGAAGAAGTCGGGAAAGCCGTTGAGGAACATGAGGCCTGCGAGGAGGGCCTTGTCGAGGCGCCTACCCCGACGGTAGCCGGACTCGACCCCCAGAAAGAGGCCCAGAAGGGTGGATAGAACGAGGGCCGACCCCGTCAAGAGGAGGGTCCAGGGGAGGAAGTCCAGTATCACCGCGAGGACCGGCTGGTTGTAGTAGTAGGAGTGGCCCAGGTCGCCTCCCGCGAGGGCCAGGATGTACGCCACAAACTGCTGGCCCATCGACTGGTCGAGGGCGAGCCTCTCGACGAGCTGTGCCTTAAGCTGGGGGGTCATGGCCAGGAGCGCCTCCTCGCCGTATATCGCCTGGAAGGGGTCTCCGGGCATCAACCTGGGGAGGGTGAAGTTGAGGACGAGGATGAGGGCGAAGGCGATGGCGTAGTTGGTGAAGAAGGAGGCGCGCCGGAGGAGGGCTCCCGCTATCGCCGTAACCCTCTGATTCTTCAACCCCCCCATGGGGCTTTCCAGGGAGCGTTTATAGAGGTCCTCCATCGAAAGATCCGCCCCGGCCATCTCATCACGGTCGCCTTAATAAATTCTGTTTAATATTACACTCAATTTCTCAAGGGTTTAACTGATCTGGTCATTGTTTATGAAACTTTCCCAGATCGTATGCAAATAAGACAATCTATCCGATGTTCCATAACACAGAATCCGCCAAGATTGGGCACTATCTAGAAATAGAGTGATACTCAGCTTTCGGGAACAAAATACCGTTTTTCCCCATCTTCGGGCGAACGCTGGAAGTTCATGATATCAATCTCCTCAGGGATTAGCCCCGCTGGTAGGACGACGGAAAGAAGTCGCTGGGACGGCAGAAGGCATCCGTCTATCTTTTATGGTCCTTGTTTAAATCAGATTAGCTATTTATGATGAAGGTTCCGCCGCCACCCGGCCCCAGGCCATGGAGGTTCGTAGGCAGTCGATCTTTTGCAGCTTGAGGGAGACGATCCCGGAGCAGCTGCAGGAGATGGCGAGGATCAATTGTACATGACAAAGTTATGATAAGAGAAATGAGAAATGCTCCGGTGGGGATTTGAACCCCAGTCGCGGGAGTGAGAGTCCCGCATGATTGGCCGAGCTACACTACCGGAGCGCCGGTGCCCCTCCCTTTGAGGTGCCCTTCGGTTGGCGTTATACCATTTAACCCTTTTGCCCCCCTATGCCGGCGCTGGGGCATATCTCCCCGAGGACGCAGCCGGCGCAAGCGGGAGACCGGGCCTTGCAGACCGCCCTGCCGTGCCTGATGAGGTTGACGTGAAAGGAGCAGTACTTGTCTACCGGCGTCATCGCCTCCAGGATCTCCTCCGCCTCCCCGATGGACGCCGCCTCCGGAACGAAGCCGAGCCTTCTGGAGAGGCGGTTGACGTGGGTGTCCACCGGGATGAGGGGCATATTGAAGCCGAAGAGGAGGACTACGGCGGCGGTCTTCGGCCCCACCCCCGGGAGGGCGAGGAGGTAATCTCGCGCCGCCTTTGGGTCGAGGTCCTTCAGGAAGTCGAGGTCGATCCTCCCGGCCGCCCCTCCCGATCCTCCTGGTCCACCTGCACCTACTGGCCTTCCTGGTCCTGCGCCATCCCCGGAATCGGCCTTCTGACCCCCCTTCGCCACATCGTCACCGACTTTCCGCCCCCTTATCATCTCCAGCGCCTCTTTGATCCTCCGGGCCTTGATCGCGGCGAGCCCCCCGCACCTTATCGATCGGGCGACATCCTCGTCGGGGGCGTCCAGGAGCGCCTGATAGTCGGGGTATCTTCTCTTGAGGCTCTCGAAGGCCCGGTGGGTGTTAGCCGAGGTGGTGTTCTGGGATAGGATCGTCTGGACGAGAATGTCTACGGGACCGAGCCCCCGCCTCTTGGGGACCCCGTAGACCCTCTCCAGAAGGGCTATGCACCTTCGGAGGCGGTGGAGGGTCATCTCCCGCGGCTCTGTAGAAGACTCCATTTTGGGATCGATCGATGGCATCCTACCCTTCCATCCCCTTCAACGATCAATAACCTGACGCTCTGGCGGCGGTACGTCGGGACGATGATGGAATGGGAAGACGTCGGGACGATGATGGAATGGGAAGACGTCGGGACGATGATGAAATGGGGGGGCGGGTCGGCGGCGAGGATATGCCGGGCTGGAGAGGATTTTACCGGTCGGTTCCTCCTCCTGGGGCTTCATGGAAAAAATTATTAGCCGATAGGGGTTAGGATGTAGCGATGGACTTCGGCTATCTGAACCTGGAGGGGATTGCCTTCAGCGACCTCTACCCCTTCCTCATATCGATCCTGATAGGAGCCCTCATCGGGACCGAGCGGGAGCGGGACCTCCTGGAGAAGAAGAAGCGCGGTGTGGCGGGACTCCGGACCTTCATACTGATCTCGGTGTTGGGCACCCTCTCCGCCCAGATGGCGGCTCTTTACGGCAGCGGCTTCATGATCGTCGCCATCGCCAGCTTCGCCCTCATGGTGGCGATCGGCTACGCCGCCAGCGCGACGAACCTGGGGAGGCTCGACTTCACATCGGAGGTGGCGGCGGTGATAGCCTTCATCCTCGGAGCCCTCTGCCACTCCCCCGAGACGGTGATGCTCGCCATCGCCCTCGCCATCCTGGGGACGGCGATCCTGGCGGCTAAGAAGACGGCTCACAGGTACGTCGAGAAGATCAAGGAGGAGGAGCTACTGGACACCCTGAAGATGGGGACGATAGCCCTCGTGATCCTCCCCCTCCTCCCCAACGTCCCCATAGACCCCTTCGAGGTATTGAACCCCCGGAACATCTGGATGATGGTCGTCCTCGTCAGCCTCATAGGATACGTCGGCTACGTCATGATCAGGATCTTCGGGACGGAGAGGGGGCTATCGATCACCGGCGCCCTGGGGGGGCTCGTCTCCAGCACCGCCGTCGCCACCACCATGGCGGCGGAGGCGAGGGCTCACCGAGAGGTCGTCCCCTCGGCGGTCTTCGCCGTCACCATCGCCAGCTGCACCATGTTCCCCCGGATCCTCCTGGAGGTCTTCGTCGTCAATAGAGATCTCTTCGTCCCCCTCCTCGCCCCCATGATCAGCATGACCGCCGTCGGGGTGTTCATGGCCCTCCTCCTCTATCGGAAGGGAGAGACGATAGAGACGGATGTCAACCTCTCCGACCCCTTCAGGCTCACCCCCGCCCTCAAGTTCGGGGCCTTCTTCGCCTTCGTCCTCCTGGTATCAAAGCTCGCCAGCATCGGCTTTGGCGACGCCGGAACCTACGCCGCGAGCCTCGTGGCGGGGCTGGCGGACGTCGATGCCATAACCCTCTCTCTTGCCACCCTCGCCAGGACATCCCAGCTGGATGAGGGGGTAGCGGTGGCGGCGATAACCCTCGCCGCCATCACCAACACCCTGGTGAAGCTCCTCATAACCTTCATCCTGGGCTCAAAGGAGTTCGGGGTCCGGGTCGCCATGATATTCGTCCCCATCATCGCCGTGGGGCTCATCGCGATAATCCTCTTTTAGGATGAGGGTCCCCCCCCCGTCCCTGGCAGATGAAAGGGTTCCCAGAGGATGAGAGGACCCCAGGGGATCAAAGGCGGCTAATATCTATCGCCGACCCTGAGGCTCTGAAGTATCCCGAGACGGTGCAGACGCAGTCCTCAGGACCCGGCTGGTCGAACCGATCGCAAGGGGTCCCCCGGTAGCAGGGTAGGTCGTGGATGGTGCATACGGCGAGATCCCCGAGATATGCGAGATGGGGGCATTTTTCGCCCATGGGCTTTCTGATCATGGAGTTTCGGTCCTGGAGGTCGATGGTCCCATCTGGCCCTATCGATCTGGGGTTTATTATCATCACATCGAGGCGATGGCAGCAGAAGCCGCACCTTTGGCAGATCATAATCAGGGCTCCAGTTACAGGGCAGATCTCTTATGAACCCATCCCCAGAGAAGAGAGACGGTATAGATCAAAATGGCGAGAGGATCTCCCGGCCTTGCAGACCCTGGAGGGCACGCTTTCACCGCTGGGCGATGAAGCCCGTCATCGCAGCCACATCCCTCAGAACTCTTCTCCCGAATGAAGATGATTATGGGAAGGCTGGGGCCATCAGGCTCAGGCGAGCTTGCTCTTCACCTTCTCATAGAAGCCCCCCTCCCGGGCCTTGACGAACCGGGCGGGCTTCTCGGCCCTGCTGATGGTGAGATGATCTCTCTTGGAGATGGTGGCGACGTTCTGGCCGTCGATGACGACGAGGGCCTGCTTCTCGGGGAGCTCCAGATCGACCCTTATCACCGACTCTGCGGGGAGGACCCAAGGGCGGGCCGAGAGCTTGAAGGGGGCGAGGGGGACGAGGACGATGGCGTCCAACCTCGGATCGACTATGGGGCCCCCGGCGGACATGGCGTAGGCGGTGGAGCCTGTGGAGGTGGCAAAGAGGAGGCCGTCGGCCCGGAGGTCCTCCAGAAGGGAGTCGTCGACGGTGATCTCAAACTCCAGCATCTTGGCGGGGCTCGCCGAGAGGAGGGCGATCTCGTTGGTCGCCGGAGGGAGGGGGACGCCGTTGAGGTGGGTCGCCAGGCGGCTTCTCTCCATCACCTCGAAGCCGAAGATCACCCGTTCCAGGGTCTTGACGGCGTCCTTAGGCTCGACGTCCACGAGGAAGCCCAGGGTCCCCATATTGATCCCTAGGACGGGCTTAGGGTCTTCCATCCTCCGGATCGTCCTCAGGATCGTCCCGTCCCCCCCAACGGAGACTATGAAGTCGACGTCCATATCCTCGATCTTCGTCTCGGCGAGCCCCAGCTTCTTGGCCACCTCCGGCTCCAGGAAGATCTCGGCCCTGGACCGGAACCTCTCTACGAGGTTTCTGACCATCTTCACCGCCTCGGGGTCGCCCCTCGATACGAAACCGATCCTAACGGTCGCCACCCCCCAAGAGGTCCAGGATCTCTCGATGGAAGAGGCCGTTGGTCGCTATGAACTCGGCCTTCTGCCACATGTCGCCGTTGAAGGCTATCCTCTCGCCCCGTCCGTCGGTGACGACCCCCCCCGCCTCCTCGACGATGATGGACCCTGCGGCGACGTCGACCAGCCGCAGCCCGCCCCGGAGGTCGACGAATCCGTCGAGCTTCCCTGCGGCGACGAGGCATAGCTCCAGAGACGTGGAACCCAGAGTCCTGATCCGCCGGACGGCGTCCCCCAGGGGTACGATCCTTCCCGTATGAGGGCGGAGGGTGTAGGCGGAGACGGAGTAGTTGTGGAGGGCGGGGGCGGCGGAGACAGAAAGCCCCCTCCTCTCGCCCCCGATCTCCGTCCAGGCCCCCCGACCCCGCTCAGCGTAGAACCTGACGGAATGGGCGAGGTCACAGACGTAGCCGAAGCCGGAGGTGGGTCCGCTGATGTAGATCGATACCGAATAGAAGGGGATGCCTGCGATGGCGTTGAACGTCCCGTCGAGGGGGTCGAGGTGGAGGAAGTAGCTCGGGTTCTTCCCGATCTCCTTTCTCCCCAGCTCTTCGGAGAGGATGGCGAAACCGACCCCGGACCGCTCCAGGGTGCCCAAGACCGCCTCCTCGGCGAGGCCGTCGATCTCCTTGGTGGGGGTGCCGTCGGCACCCATATGCATCACCCGGCCGCCGGCGGGGTCTCCCACCATCCCCTTTATCGATTCAAAGACCGCCTCGGCGGCGGAATCGCAGATATCCTTGAGCCGCAGCCCCTCGGCGGAGAGCCCCATCTCGACCCGTTCGTTCATCCGGGGATACCACGACGAGATCTCTTATAAAAGTCGCCCTCGCGGCCGACGGCCTTGAGATCTTGCCGACGTTAAATTTAAACCTGATATAATGCAACACGCTATCACGTCGCAGGTGAAACGCGTTACCATATCGCGCGCACATTTCACCGCCCCGGCACATATGTACAAGATCGATCAATGATGTCAAACATTCAGCGGAGGAAGTTAATTTGTTCGGATTGCCCTTTGATACATTCTTCCTGGTCATCGCCACGCCGGCGCTGATCATCCTGGTGCTCCTATTCTGGGCGCTGAGGTGGTGAAGGTTTTGGATTTCAACATCGAGATGGCGGCGATCGTCGCCGTCTACTTCCTGGGGCTATTGGCCGTCGGAGCCTGGGCCTCTAAGAGGGTCAAGACCTCTGAAGATTACTTCCTGGCGGGCAGGAGCCTGGGCTTCTGGGTCTTCACGATACTGATCGTCGCCTCGATCTGCAGCGGGATGACGATCCTGGGGACGAGCGGCCTTGGGTACATCACCGGCTGGCCGACGATCTGGGAGCAAGTATTCGTCCCCCTGAGCGCCGCCGTCTGCATCCTCCTCTTCGGAACGAAGCTCCACGCCATAGGGTCGCAGCGGGGGTACCTGACGGTCCAGGATTACTTCTCCGACCGGTTCTACAGCCAGAACGGGATCCGGGGGCTCTCGGCGATCACGGGGATCCTCGTCTCCCTGATCTACATGGTGGGGCAGTTTGTGGCCATCAGCATGGTATTGAGCTGGCTCTTCGGGATATCGTACCATTCGGCGCTTCTGATCTCGGCACTCATCGTCAGCGCATACGTCATCATGGGGGGGCTTTACGCCGTCGCCTGGTCGAACCTGATCCAGGGGCTCCTGCTGATAGCCGGGGTCCTGATCGTCGCCCCCATGGTGATCAGCTCGGCAGGGGGGCTCTCTTACATAAACGAGGTCCTCGCCGGGATCGACCCCAACTTCGTCCAGCCGTGGTTCCCGTCCTGGTATCCGGGGGAAGCGGGCCCGTACGCCGGGTACGCCTTCGCCACGCCCCTCTTCCTGGTATCCTTCTTCTTCCTCCTATCCTTCGGCCTCGCCAGCGCCCCCCACGTCATCAACAACGTATTCGCGGCGAAGGACGCGCGTTACTTTAAATGGGCGCCCCTCGCAGCGTTCTCGATATACGTCGTCATAATGTACCTGATAAAGATCACCGGGTTTGCGGGGAGGGTCCTTACGACAGAAGGAGAGATCTCCCTTCCTTCCGGGGTGTCAAACCCCGCGGATTACGTCTTCATCCTGGGGGCTGAGCACGCCTTCCCCAGCATCATAAGCGTCTTCATAGGGGTGATCATCCTCGCGGCGGTGATGTCCACCACCGACCGGCTGATGCTGACCATCGGGACGTACTTCGGGTGGGACGTCTACAAGAGGTTCCTGCGCCCCGACGCCCCCGACCGGATGGTCACCCTGGTGAGCAGGATGACGGTGGCGGCGGCGGCGGCTCTCACCCTCCTCCTCGCCTGGAAGAACCCCCCCGCCCTTCTTGCCTGGCTGATATGGATGGGGATCGGCCTCATGCTCGCCTGCTATGTGGCGCCGCTCCTCGCGGGGCTTTACTGGAGGCGGGCTACGAGGGAGGGGGCGATCTTCTCCATGGTCCTGGGGCTCCTCGCCGCCGGGTTTGCGGGCTACTGGCACCAGTTCGTCCAGCCGCTGCCGGTCCACTTCAGCCTCTTCGGCTTCGTCCTCTCCATCGGAGCCATCGTCGTCGTCAGCCTTGCGACGTCGAAGCCCTCCGAGAAGGTCCTCGACGAGACGATGACCGGCTTTTACATCCGGAAGAGGCGGTGACGGTAAGCCCCATCGCAAGAGGCCGCGGAAGAGCGGCCCTGAGCGATAGGGTCTAATATAACGAGGGATAAGGGAGGGGCCGGTGGGCCCGTGGTCTAGGTGGTTATGACATCGCCCTTACACGGCGGGGATCACGCGTTCGAATCGCGTCGGGCCCATCGCCCCTCGTTCATATTTTAGCTTTTTTTCGACCAATAGCTCCATGATAGGCCGCTGGCCGCCAGAAGATCCCGCCCTGCGAAGCCCTTCGTCTTCTTCGTCCTCTTCGTCCTCTTCTTCCCTTCTTCATCTGAACTGCCCCGCCCTCTGAATCCCTTCTTCACCTGAAACCCCTCCGCTCCCGCTTGTGACTCAGGACCATATGCCTGACCTCCTCGCCTCTGAACCCCTTCTTCACCTGAACCCCTCCCCTCCCTCTCCCCGGACCGGGATCTCGCCGGGGGATTTTTCCGTCGACAGATTTATCGGCCTTGGGACCGTCAGGAGGTCCGATCCCCATGGCGAGGCGACCCTTCAATAACAGAAACCTCTTCTCAAACCACTATCTGGATAACCAGATCAGGTCCGCCCCCGAATGGGCCCGGTCCGATCACGAAGCCGCCTTCCTGGATTTGAAGCGGATCTACCAGCGGGAGGCTGCCTTCGTCGGGGGCCTCAGCGAGTCGCAGCTGGAGGCGCGGCTCCTGCGGCAGGTCTTCGCCGTCATCCTTCCGGAGTACGAGGTCCAGGGGGCGACGAGGTCCCGGGAGTTTCCCGACTACGCCTTCTTCCCCGACCGGGAAGCCCAAGATCGAGCCCAGGCGAATAAGGATACCGACTCCTTCTTCAAGGGCGCTTTTGCCATCGGCGAGGTGAAGAGATGGGACACGGAGCTGGACAGGTTCGGAAGAGACCGGCAGGACAAGAGGCGTAACCCCTCCTTTCAGATCTGGCTCTACCTCCAGGAGACAGAGCCTGGCTGGGGGATCCTGACCAACGGCGAGAGGTGGCGGCTCTACCGGCAGGAGAGGCCCCTGGACGTCTACTACGAGGTGGACCTTCCGGCGATCCTCGCCGGAGGCGACGATGAGGCCTTCCGGTACTTCTACTACTTCTTCAGAAAAGAGGCCTTCCTCCCAAACGAGAGGGGGGAGGTATTCCTCGAGGAGGTCCTCCGGGGGTCGGCCAATTACGCTAGAGAGATCGGGGAGAACCTGAAGGAGAACGTCTACCGGGCGATGAAGGTCCTCGCCGACGGGTTCATCCGCTGGCCGGAGAACCGCCTCGATCCGGGCGACCCGCAGACGAGGGTCCGGGTCCAGAGGAGCACCATGATCCTCCTCTACCGTTTCCTCTTCCTCCTCTACGCCGAGGGAAAGGAGCTTCTCGACCTCAGAGACGAAAGGTACGCCTCCTCCTACAGCTTCGACCGGATCAAAAAGGAGGTGGCCCTCCGCCAGGACGGCCCCGCTGCCCAGGGCTTTCTCCCCATCAAAAGGTCGCTGTGGTCGGACCTCTCCGACCTCTTTCGGCTGATCGACCGGGGTAGCGAGAGGCTCGGGATCGGGGGGCTGATCGACGTTCCCGCCTACAACGGAGGGCTATTCGATCCCGAGAGGCACCCGGACCTCTCGGAGTGGACGGTCGGCGACTCCTATCTCGCCGAGGCGATCGACCTTCTCTCCCGGTCGGAGGCGGGGTCTGGGTCTGGGTCGGGCTCATCCGGTGGAGGGAGGGGCGGGGGCAGAAAGAAGGACGAAGACGGAGAAGCGGGCGGCGACGCCGGCGCCGGTGGCGCAGGGAAGGGGTTTGTCGACTACTCGACCCTGGAGATCAGACACCTCGGCTCGATCTACGAGGGGCTTTTAGAGTACAGCCTGGCGATCGCCGGGGAGGATCTCGTCGTCTCCGGCGGCAAGGACCGCCGCTGGCTCAGCCTAGCCGAGTACAACCACGGCAAGAAGAAGCAGAAACGTTTCGAGGAGTTTTCCGAGTTTGACCGGGCGCGGGCCGGCGAGCTATACCTCACCGGCGACCGGGGCGAGAGGAAGGCGACGGGCTCCTACTACACCCCCGACTACATCGTCGACTACATCGTCGAGAAGACGGTGGGGCCGGTCGTCGATGAAAAGTGGAAGGAGGCCCTCTCCAAAAATGAGAGCCTCATCGAGGCGACCCTCTCGGTGAAGGTCCTCGACCCGGCGATGGGCTCGGGCCACTTCCTCGTCGGCGCCGTCGAATACCTGGCAGGAAAGCTCCTCCAGGCCGCAGAGCGGGATATCGAGTGGGGGTGGGTCGAGGACCAGGGGCAGTTCACATCCGAGTGGGCGAAGAGGGAGGCGGTCTCCCACTCGATCTACGGCGTCGACCTGAACGAGCTGGCCGTCGAGCTTGCCAAGGTCTCCCTGTGGCTCGTCACCATCGCAAAAGAGAAGCCCCTCTCCTTCCTCGACCACCGGCTCAAGCAGGGCAACAGCCTAGTCGGCGCCCGCCTCTCGGACCTGATGAACTATCCGGGCGCCGCCGGGGCCGAGAGGGACCAGGCGACGCTGCCCTCCTTCGTCTCGCCCCTCTTCATCCGTCACCTCATCGGCAAGATAAGGGAACTGGAGGAGATCGGCGACGACTCCCTCTCCGATATCAAGAGGAAGGAGGAGGTCTTCGAGGAGTTTCGAAGCCTTCCCGAGTACACCAAGGCGAAAGCTATCGCCAACGTCCATACCGCCGTCTACTTCGGCGGCGGGGCGGAGGCGAGGGCGACGCCGCAGGGGACCAAGGACGCCGACCAGGTCTACCACGACCTCTTCTGGGCGGTCGGCGGCGACGAGGGCGAGTGGCGGCGCAAGACCTCCCCCGGATGGTTCCGGGCCGCCCAGGAGACGGCCAGGGAGAAGAGCTTCTTTCACTGGGAGCTGGAGTTTCCCGAGGTCTTCTTTGCGGGCGGCGCCGTCAAGGATAATCCCGGCTGGGACGCGGTGGTGGGAAATCCGCCCTACGTCCGCCAGGAGGGGCTCGGGGAGTTCAAGGGGTACTTTGCGGAGAAGTACAGGGCTTATCACGGCGTCGCCGACCTCTACGTCTACTTCGTCGAGCTGGGTGCAAGCCTCCTCCAGAAAGAGGGGTTCTTCTCCTACATCCTCGCAAACAAGTGGATGAGGGCGAACTATGGCGAGCCCCTCCGGCGGTGGATAAAGGAGCGGTGCATCGACGAGATCGTCGACTTCGGGGACCTGCCCGTATTCCCGGAGGCGACGACCTACCCCTGCATCCTGCGGCTCTGCGGCGGTCAGGCGAGGCCGAGCTTCCGGGCCGCAGAGGTAGAGTCCCTCGACTTCGGTCGCCTGAAGGATTACGTCGAGGATCACGCCTACTCCGTCAGCCTTTCAGGCTTAGACGACTCCGGCTGGTCACTGGTCGACGAGTCTGTCCAGAGGCTCCTCGAGAAGCTCCGCCGGGCGGGGACGCCCCTGGGCGAGTACGTCAACGGCAAGATATACTACGGGATCAAGACCGGCCTCAACGAGGCCTTCGTGATTGACGGGGAGACCCGAGCCCGGCTGATAGCCGAAGATCCGAAGAGCGCGGAGCTGATCAAGCCCTTCCTCGCCGGGCGGGATATCAAGAGGTATGAGCCTCAGGTGAGCGATAATTACTTGATTCTGGTTCCGAACGGATGGACTAATTCCAGCAGATCAGAAACGGATGATCCTTGGAGCTATTTTGAAAAACGATACCCAGCAATCGCGTCTCATCTGGCGCAATTCTCTCTCGCCGCTCAAAAACGGTACGATAAAGGCGATTACTGGTGGGAGCTTAGAGCTTGTGATTACTACGAAGAGTTCGAAAGGCCGAAGATCATATTTCCAGACATATCTCAACGTAGTAATTTTGCATTTGACCGGATAGGTGGATATTATTCCGCTAATACAACATATATCATACCATCTAACAACAAGTACCTCTTCAGCCTCCTGAATTCATCGCTTTCGACTTTTTATTATAAAAATTTGTTATCTGAATATCGTGGTGGATACCTGCGATTTTTTACACAATATTTGGAGCAAATCCCCATCCGCCGCATCTCCTTCTCCACCCCCGAGGCCGACCGCCGCCGCCTGGCGGAGGAGCTGGCGGGCCTCTGCGCCGCCGGCCGGTTCGAGGAGGTGCTGGAGTCGGTCGACGGTTGCCTGCCGAAAGACGCCTCGGGCGAGTTCATCGCCGAGGGCGAGAGGTCCGACGTCGTCCACGACCTGCTGGCACACTTAGCCGAGGAGATGATCCGGATGAACAAGGAGGAGCAGGAGGAGATCCGGGGTTTCCTCGCGTGGCTCTCGGATTTTATCGGCGCCAGGATCGACGACCTCTCGAACAAGACGAAGGTTTCCGCCTACTACGAGATCGAGTTCTCCGAGCTTCTCGCGATCCTCAAGAAGAACAAGAAGAAGCTCGCCTGTGACCCCGGCCGCCGGGCCTTCGGCGAGGACCTGCGGCGGGAGCATTCGGCGTCGGTGGAGAAGCTCGCGCCGCTCTTGTTGCGGATCGGAGAGACCGACCGGCTCATCGATGCCATCGTCTATCGGCTCTACGGGCTCACCGCCGAGGAGGTCGCGATCGTCGCGGGGAGCCTCCCGTGATCATTCTCCTGTGAGGGGAGATAGTATAGGGCCCTTGAAGGCCGATAAATAAATATGAGTAGTGAGGCCTGTAGTCGGCCGCATAGGGAGCAGGTCAGATTGAAAAAGAGCAAAGCGATTAAACAAATTAACAGGTGGAGGGAAAGCCGTACAGATGTGCGTTTTAATGACCTCTTGCAAGTCGCGATAGCTTTTGGTTTTGAATTCAAAGGCATGAAGGGTAGTCACGTGGTCTATTCGAGGCGTGATTTAGACGAGATTTTGACCTTCCAGAGCGTGAATGGCAAAGCAAAGCCTTATCAAGTTAAACAATTGATAGATTTAATCGACAGATACAACCTCACCGAGGACGAGCCCGATGTATAAAATAAACGTCTTTTATAGTATCGAGGACGAAGGGTACATCGCTACAGTACCTGAGTTGCCGGGCTGTTCTTCTTTTGGGCAGACCCGAGAGGAAGCCCTGGAGGAGATAGAAGTGGCAAAAAATCTGTGGCTCTCCGCCGCGGCGGCTGAAGGCAGAACTGTGCCGGTTCCCCATGAAAGCAGCGTAGGCCGCCGACTGACGGTTTGAGTGGCGAAGTTCTGCCCTTTTCATTGTCAAGGAAATCCCGGCGGCGGGCTTATATCGGACTTATTTTTATAGATGTCGCGGCGGCTTATGACGACGCGAGAAGCGCCATCTGACTGAATCGATAGCGTTCGGTGACCATCCGTCGGATGAGCATATTTTCGGGCTGCCAACCGATGGGAACGGGCGACGGGATGGATATAGTTATATAAATATATTTATGCAAGGCTGCGGAATCGACGGGGAGACAAAAGAGGTGGTCTGTCGCGAGGCCGACCGCCGCCGGCTGACGGAGGAGCTATCGGGCCTCTGCGCCGCCGGCCGGTTCGATGAAGTCCTGGAGGCGGTCGACGGCTGCCTGCCGATGGACACTGCGGGCGAGTTCGTCCCCAAGGGCGAGAGGTCCGACGTCGTCTGCGACCTGCTGGCGCACCTGGCCGAGGAGATGATCCGGATGAACAAGGAGAAGCAGGAGGAGATCCGGGGCTTTCTCGCGTGGCTGGAGGAGTTCTGTGGCGCCAGGATCGACGACCTCTCGAACAAGACGAAAGTTTTCGCCTACTACGAGATCGAGTTCTCCGAGCTTCTAGCGGTCCTGAAGAAGAACAAGCGGAAGCTCGCCTGTGATCCCGGCCGCCGGGCCTTCTCCGAGGACCTGCGTCGGGAATACTCGGCCTCGATGGAGAAGCTCGCGCCGCTCTTGTTGCGGATCGGGGAGGTCGACCGGCTCATCGATGCGATCGTCTACCGGCTCTACGGGCTCACCGCCGAGGAGGTCGAGATCGTCGCGGGGAGCCTCTCGTGATCTTCTTTTGTCCTGGGTCAGGTGGCGGAGGGGGGGTCTTCTGGGGGCCTCGCGGGTGGCACGCGCCGCCCGGCGCTGCGGCGCCGGGCGGGACGGACGACGGGATCGAGAGATGGGGGGAGGAGGAAGGCGCGGGGGCGGTCGGACAAAATTGATGGAATGGCTGGCAAGATTGCCCTTGATAACGATCGCGCAGTCTTGATATGTTAATTTGGAACTGCCATACCTGAAAATAGATTCCGACTACAACGGAGACGTATATGATATCCGTACAACTGCTGAGATCGGATTTAATGTAGATAAGTCAAACTGGCGGCGGCGCACCCCGCAGCAAGCTGCGGGGCATGATTCGCGCCGCCGCCTTTGTATCTTGATTTATAGGTCGCCCCCCCATCATGTTTAACAATTCTGTTACATAAAATTATCTTTGAATGTGAGACCACAGCAATTGTTTTTCGGTTATATGCTCATCCCCGCAGCAGAGCTGCGGGGTATTCGATAAAAATAAATTAATTTCACTCAGAACGTACACAAATTCGAGATATTCAGGAGTGCATTTCAATTGAGGCATGCCAAAAATTATTTATAATAGAGTTCACAATAAAATGTTGGTATTATGGCATCAGCTAATCAGAAGCAAATTAGAGATCCGATCATAGTTATCTCTGATGTACATCTGGGTAGCTGCGATTCAGATTATAGGGCCTTTAGGGAATTTATAGATTTTCTGAATAAAATAAAAGGTGAAGGTTGTCTGGTAAAAGACAGTACAAAAAAGATTTATAGTCCGGGCACAATCATATTTCTCGGAGATATTCTTGAATTTTGGAAACCAGCGGGATCTGATAGAAACTATATTATAGAGTGCATCTTGCCGCCGCTTTCAGCTTTATGCAATCTTAACTGCGATATTATTTATGTTACAGGAAATCACGATGAAGATTTATGGGATATAAAATATATTTGGGGAAATGTAAATAAAATGTGCAAAAATAATGGCAATAATGACAAACCAAATAAAGGCGTCAAATTTCCCCATGATAGAGATACTTATATTAAGATATTTGAAAGGACGTATCCAGAACGCAGCTCAAATGAGAAAAAAGATGGCGAGAAAATTGATATTAAAGGCATAGAAATTGGAGATAATAATAAATATATATTCATACATGGCCATCAATTTGACAAATGGCAAGTAACCTATAGAATTAGTAGAGGGATCGAAAAATTCGGAAAATTCTGTGGGATGAATGGTTCGTATCGATTCGATCCCATAGATTATCTGCAAGATCTAGCAAATTCATCCTTTTCTAAGAGAGTAGTAAAGAGTAGAATGGAGACGATGATATTCATAATTGTTGTTATTTTATATTTAGTATTAACAATTTTCTATGTAAAAGCCAATAAAACTCCTATATGGAGCTTTGTTGGTATTGGTTGGATGCTAGCGTCTTCTTTTATCGCTGTAACTGTTATCCCGAAGATTGCTGCATATCTATTTCCACGAATCTGGGATACAATAATTAAAAAATTTATTAAACATAAATCAGTTGAACAAGTAATAACCAACTATTACAAGCATGACAAAGGGAAAAATTTGGATGCTGATGTTATTGTCTTCGGGCATACACATAACCCTGGTCAATTTTCTATTAAAAATAAGCATACGGGTAAAGATCAATTATTCATTAATACAGGTTGCTGGGTAAAAGAAAAAGAATGCGATATAAATAAACTAAATACTTTTCTTTATATAGATAAGAAAGGACACCATTTGCTTAAATGGGATATGGAATCGAAGGATATAAGCTACATAAAGAAATAATATAAATATTTTATAAATATTAGAATTTTCTCATACTGGGAGGATTATCCGAGTAGTCTTCAGAAAATTATCTAATGTGAATCTGCTTGATCCGCCGCATCTCCTTCTCCACCCCCGAGGCCGACCGCCGCCGCTTGGGGGAGGAGCTGGCGGGCCTTTGCGCCGCCGGGCGGTCGGACGCCGGGATCGAGAGATGGGAGGAGGAAGGCAGGGAGGGCGCGGGGGCGGCTGTGGGGGCGTTTTATAAATCCAGAGATCAACTACGGGGTCTGAGATCCGCGTTACAGTCTGTAAATCTCAGAGAACTTTATGTTGATCTCCCGCTTTAAATCGTCGCCGATCTCCCCCAGCTCGCCGTAGATAAGAGACTTGTCTATCGTCGTGATCTTGTCGAGCTTTATGACCGAGGTGGTCTTTAGCCCCGTTTCGTCGAAGGACGGGATCTGGGCGTTTATCCGTCGTTCCGCACTAACGGTCTAATTTCCAAACATTTTCCCTATAATTTATAGCAAAGATTTATTAAATATCCCGTTATATGCGTTTTTTTAGGGGTAGCATCTATGGAGATAAGAACTCTTCCA